>CAZZDT010000378.1:0-4646 GCA_964652435.1 uncultured Bdellovibrionales bacterium | reverse complement strand
TCTGATTTCTGCTGCGAACAAGTGTACGCATGAGGGTGCAGCTTGTTCGACACGACCTAAGGTAGATCATATAACTTTAGGGTCATTTGGACCGGCTGTTGGTCCACGTTGTGCACGAGAGGATATAAAAGTGAGTGAAACCGCTAAGATAAGTCTAAATGGAGCTGATTATGAATTGCCCATTACCACTGGCTCAGAAGGAGAAATCGGTATCCAGGTTTCTTCATTTCGCGGACAATCCGGTGCGATTACTTTAGACCCAGGTTATGGAAGCACGGGTTCATGTACGAGCGGGGTTACATTTCTAAACGGTGAGAAAGGTATTCTGCGTTACCGTGGTTACCCGATCGAGCAGTTGGCTGAAAAATCGACGTTTCTCGAAGTAGCTTACCTACTCATTTACGGTGAACTTCCAACGCGCGATGAACTCACTCAGTTTCGCACGGGCGTTACCCGTCACACTTTGATTCACGAAGATATGCGTCGCTTTTTTGATGCCTTCCCACCGGATGCGCACCCTATGGCAATTGCCTCTTCAGTTGTTTGTGGTCTCTCTACTTTTTATCAGGACAGCTATCCTGCCAAGAACAAAGAAGAGATGGACCAAATGAT
Organism: uncultured Bdellovibrionales bacterium; assembly: GCA_964652435.1. GTDB lineage: Bacteria > Myxococcota > XYA12-FULL-58-9 > XYA12-FULL-58-9 > JABJBS01 > JABJBS01. The sequence goes on along the minus strand of CAZZDT010000378.1, from coordinate 4,034 downwards.
GATTCGCTTGATTGCGAAGTTGCCAACCATTGCTGCCTTTGCGTATCGCAAGTCACGTGGCTACCCACTGATTTATCCTGACAATGCTTTGGGATACTCGGCAAACTTCCTGCGTATGATGTTTGGTATGCCAACGGAGCCATTTGTTGTGGATCCGGATATCGCAAGAACATTGGACATCCTTTTGATTCTCCATGCTGACCATGAGCAGAACTGTTCAACATCAACGGTTCGTATGGTGGGCAGCGCCCAAACAAACCTCTTTGCATCCATCAGTGCAGGTATTTGTGCTCTTTGGGGACCACTTCACGGTGGTGCAAACCAGGCTGTTCTGGAAATGCTGAACTTGATTCAGAACAGTGGCATGACCGTTAAGGAATTCATTGCCAAGGTGAAGGACAAGAAGAGTGAAATTCGATTGATGGGATTTGGACACCGAGTTTACAAGAACTTCGATCCACGTGCGACCATCATCAAGAAGCAGTGTGATATCGTACTTGAAAAGCTGGGTGTGGATGATCCATTGCTGGCCATCGCCAAGGAACTGGAAGCAGCGGCTCTTGAGGATGAATACTTCAAGGAGCGAAGCCTCTATCCGAACGTCGATTTTTACTCGGGTATTATTTACAAAGCACTTGGCTTTCCAACAGATATGTTCACTGTTCTATTCTCCATGGGCCGTTTACCTGGTTGGATTGCTCAGTGGAAGGAAATGCGTGAAGATCCTCAAACACGCATCGGTCGTCCTCGCCAGATTTACACGGGCGCGAACGAGCGAGACTACACGCCATTGCATGAGCGTTGAGTTGAATTGAGATAGAATGAAAAAGGCCTGGACGTTGTTCAGGCCTTTTTTTTGTCTTCTTTTTAGAAAACCGCCTGATTTATTAGCTGAGTTTGACGACCCGTCCTTCGAAGAGTCTATCGACTTTATTCAGCAGCTCATCGTTGGGTTGAATCCTAAGGTGATCGGGCAATTGGACGATGGTTTCCGAGAGTCCTGGATCGGTAACTTTTAGCCGGGTTTCAACCGGACCACGGTTGGAGTTGAAAAGCGTTTTGAGTTTTGTCAATCGCTCCGTGGTTAACTTATCCAGAGTGACTTCTATGTCCATGCGAGTGGTTCGTTCATTGCGAACATCCGAAAGCAATAGAATTTCTTTAGCTCGAATTTTCACAACGGGATTTTCATCGCCATCGAGCATGGCACTGCCACGAATCAAAACGGGTTCTCCGCTCTTAAGCTGCAATTCACCTTGAGCAAATGCTTTACTGAAAACCAGAATTTCAATGGAGCCGTGTAAATCTTCGAGTTGAACGAAAGCCATTCGGCCATTGCCACTCTTGAGTGGGCGCTCGCGAAGCCCTGATACAATACCGGCGATACTGATGGTGTCGAATCGTCCGCGACCTTGGGCAGCTGTCTCTACCGTTGCCGTATTGACCGAAGCCAGGCGACCCAGGTCATCCATGTAGCGATGGAGAGGGTGCCCAGAGATGTAGAATCCAAGCGCTTCCTTTTCCAGCTTCAGACGAACCTTCTCCGCCCATTCTTCTTCGTCAGGATAGTATTCATCAACCGTGGACGCCGCCGTGATTCCTGTCTTTTGTTCTTCGGCTGCCGCAAAAGCCCCAAAGAGACTGGTTTGTCCTGACTGCAGATCTTTCTGAGTTCGTTGTCCCGCTTCTAATGCTTTATCGACAACCGCAAAGAGTTGTGAACGGGTTTTATCGAACTCGTCGAATGCTCCGCTTTTTACAAGAGCTTCTAAGACCTTGCGGTTGACCTTACGGGTATCGACTTTTTCACAGAAACCGTAAATGGAACCAAATTTCTCATGCTCTTCACGGGTTTCAATAATCGACTCGATGGCAGCTGCGCCAACCCCTTTGATGGCACCTAGGCCGAAGAGAATAACTTTCTTTTGAACCTTGTTGCCGTTTTGGTCGGTGCGCTCTCGAAAGACAACGTTAAAGTCATTCACAGATTGGTTAACGTCTGGCGAAAGAACTTCGATACCGTGTTCACGTGCACTTTGAATGTATTGAACCACAACTTCTTGCTGCTTCATCTCCGTGGAGAGAAGCGCCGCCATGAATTCAACTTCGTAGTACTTTTTCAGAAACGCTGTTTGGTAACTGATCAAAGCGTAGGCAGCCGAGTGGCTCTTGTTGAACGCGTAGCCCGCAAACTTTTTGATGTTTTCGAAAAGGTCATGGGCTTTTTGCTTGTCCATGCCGTTCTTGTCAAAAGCGCCATCGATAAATTGCTTACCGAGCTTCTCCATTACGTCGGCTTTTTTCTTACCCATGGCTTTACGCAGTTTATCTGCACCGCCCATGGTGAAGCCGGAGAGCTCAACCGCGATTTGCATAACCTGTTCTTGGTAAACAATAACCCCGTAGGTGTTTTTCAAGATGGGTTCACAAACAGGGTGAGGATAGTCAACTTGTTTACGTCCGTGCTTTCGGTCGATGTAGTCATCAACCATGCCTGCATCCAAAGGTCCCGGGCGATAGAGAGCAACGGCCGCAACAATGTCTTCGAAGCAGTCGGGCTTGAGTTTTTTCAAGAGCTCTTTAAAGCCTGAAGATTCAAGTTGGAACACGCCGTCGGTATCGCCAGAGGCAATCAGCCGGTAAACATCGGGATCATCAAGTCCAATAGTCTCGATATCGAATTCGCTGTTTGGACCTTTGGGACCCTCACCGGGAGCCAGATGAATATGTTTCTCGGCATTGGCAATAACCGTGAGTGTTTTCAGCCCCAGGAAGTCAAACTTAATCAGACCTGCTTCTTCAACTTCCTCTTTGGCAAATTGAGTGACCATTTCGCCTTGTTTACCACGGCAAATCGGAGCGTAATTCCAGAGGTCTTGGTCACCAATCACAACCCCAGCGGCGTGGATGCCGGTTTGGCGGTTGAGACCTTCTAGGGCGCGAGCAACTTTGATGATCTCTTTGTAGACCGGTTTTTCTTCTTGAATCTCTCGGAGCCTCGGCTCCAATTCCAAGGCTTGGTCAATGGTTACTTTCTTACCGTTGACGAGGCCTGGGATCAGTTTGGTCAGTTCGTTGATTTCTTGGAAGGGCACCTGCATGACGCGGCCCACATCTTTGATGACGCTTTTTCCACCCAGTTGGGCGTAAGTTACAATTTGTCCAACGTTGGAGTGCCCATACTTCTCGACCACGTAGTTGATCACTTCACCGCGGCGGTCGCGGCAAAAGTCGATATCAAAGTCGGGCATACTGACGCGCTCGGGATTCAAGAAGCGCTCAAAAATGAGGTCGTATGGAATAGGGTCAAGGTTGGTGATGCCGAGGCTGTAGGCAACCAAGCTTCCGGCACCGCTGCCTCGTCCAGGCCCAACTGGAATTTTATGGTCTTTAGAGTACCGAATGAAGTCCCAAACAATCAGGAAGTAACCGGCGAAGCCCATCTTAATGATGACACTTAGCTCATACTCGAGTCGTTCTTTGTAGAGTTTCTCGTCGATGGGATAGTCGGCCATCTTGATGCGTTGCTTCAGGCCGTCGAAAGAAACCTTCTCGAGGTAGCTGTCGAGGGTATAGCCATCGGGCACGCCGTATTTCGGAAGATAAATATTACCGAGTTCGAGTTCCACATTGCAGCTGTTGGCGATGCGTTGCGTGTTTTCTAACGCCTCGGGGCAAAGCCTTCCGAAGCTGTTCCACATTTGTTGTGGGGTTTTGATGTAGAGCTCGTCTGAGTGATGCATCCCTTTCGCGCGAAAATCTTCAAGCGAGCGGTTTTGCTGAATACACATCAAAATTTCGTGGGCCGCTGATTCTTCTGGCGATACGTAGTGGGCATCGGCGGTGGCAACCATGGGAATGTCGTAGGTGCGGCCGATTTCAAGCGCAACTTGGTTGTATGCTTTTTGTTCTTCGTAACCGTTGTCTTGAATTTCTAGGAAGAAATGACCGGGCTCGAAAATATCTCGGTATTCTTTAGCGGCCGCGGCGGCGGCACTTTCACCTTCTCTTAAATACGGCTTGGCGGTGACGCC
>CAZZDT010000377.1:0-4652 GCA_964652435.1 uncultured Bdellovibrionales bacterium | reverse complement strand
AATTTCGACCAAAACGATTTCTTCAACTTCAGGATGACGGGCCATCTCCCGCACAGTTCCACCGTCTCCCCCGCCAATCACCAAAACGCGTTTAGGGTTTGGGTGAGTCAGTGCCGCAGGGTGCGTAATCATTTCGTGATAAACATGCTCATCACGTTCAGTAAGCATAACGCAGTCATCAAGGGTCAACACACGTCCATACTCATGGCTGTCAAAAATCTTCACATCTTGAAAATCTGATTTTTCGTGAAAGAGCATCTCCCCTTTTTGTCGTAGAGAGAGTGCCAAGTTTTTATCGATTTCAGAAAACCAACCGTTTTCAGGTGCCAGTGATTCCATGATTTATCTCTTTGAAATTAAACAGAGGAAAGTCTTCGATTAACCGCTTACGCGCGATGAACGAACCAATCGAACAGCCACACTTGCTTGCAAGCGCAAGCGAACGTTTTCAACGGCACGTAAAACACGGCTCTTCTCAGTTATGAGTTCGTCGCGAGCCAATTCTTGACGATGCTTGGCATCTCGAAGTTCATCTTCATCAACGTCTGCATTTTTCAGGCGGTTGAGTTCTCGACTCTGCATGCGTTCCAAATGCATGAAGCGGCGTTCAAATGCCTTTTCAGCCATGGCTGTTGCGCTTTCAATGTCTCCGCCAAAGGCGTCATCACACATCTCTTGAGCACAATTGTAATTGTGTTCAACAACCTTTCGCCATCGATCCAAACTGCCTTTAAGGGGCGATGCATCCATTCGGTCGAGCGGCCTAGAATCATCATCCAAGAGGCTCTCGTACATTGGGCGTCGCTTACCTGACTCATCAAGCGCCAGAGTTAACGCATGGGACTGAAAATAAGTTCCTACCTCAGGCGCATCGTCTGGTACATCCAGAGCATAACGCCACAAGAAGATAGCGCCGTCTTCGTTAAAACCTCGGCATACGGCCAACGCAGCAGTGGCATCTGTTGCCTCATGCGCCCACTCGAGTGCTTGGTCCATCAGAGGATGGCCAAAACTGATAAACTCAACGTCTTCATGGTCCAATGCATGCAGTCTTGAGAATGTTGCAACATATCCCGTGCTCATGTGATCACCAGCTGCCCCCGGTGCTCCATCGATGGCCACCAAGTTGGTATCCTTATGAGCGATTTTTAACTTACTGTGCTCGGCATAGCCGCGCACAAAAGCCTCAGTGCTTTCTTCCAAATTCACGGGGACAGTATTCAGTACTGCTTGAGCTCTCTCACTTGAAAAACTTGCGTGATCCAGAATCGGGTCGGCGCTGGCTTCAATACGATCTGTGGATTCTTTTACCAAACGCTCCGTATCGGCGTAGAGTTCTCGCCACTCTTCGACCCCGCAGCCCTCGTATACCAATTCGGCCAAGCGCGAACTTACGTATTCAAGTGCATGGTCGATACCGCCGACGGTTTTGTCCAAAACACCAATAGACTGCTGCATGACCTTGAGAATCGCAGCCTCATAGCCAGACTTAAAGTAAGGTACATACACTTCAACGTCATGGGTTTGACCAACTCGGTCAACACGGCCGATGCGTTGCTCAATGGTCGCTGGTCGCCAAGGTAAATCATAAAGCACGACGTTGTGGCAGAATTGAAAGTTTCGACCTTCGCCACCGGCCTCAGTAGACAACATCACCTGAGGTCCATTGGGATCTCTAAACCAAGCAACCTGGCGGTCTTGATCCCGCGGAGAAAGTTCACGGTGAAAAACCGCTACTTTACCGCCAAAGTAAATATCCAGGGCTTCTTTAAGAGCACGAACAGCGATGGCACTCTCAACAAAAACCAAAAGTTTCTCGCCGCCGCTTCTTCGAATCAGTTGCACCAACCACCGAAGACGAGCATCGCCCGTTGGTAAACCATCTGAATCCGCCGGAGCATTTAAAACGCTGGCAACGTGTGGTTCCAATTGCTGAACCAAAATAGGACTGATGCCTCGAGCAATTTCAATCAACGCCCCCGGCGTTGCCCACATAGCGCGCATCATTTGTCCCATGGTGCGATAGCGTTCCGCATCGTCCACAATGGTTTCAGCAACCTCTAAAACCACGCTTTCCCCAACATCAATCAGAATATCCTGCATTTCTGTTGGCTCAAGAGCTACAGTATGCGGTTGACGCTGAGGCAACCCACCCACGGGTCCACGACGGTTTCGCACAACGTAATCCGTCAGGCCATGACGGTCTCGAAGAAGCTCCAGAACTTCTTCACCTTTGTCGGGTCGTGCTGCATCGGCCGGATCTATCTTGAGAAAGTTTTCAAACACCTCAAGGTCATGGTCCGAGTCTGATAACAGTTCTCGGGTGAGACCCGCTGTAATTTCATCAATCTCTTCTTTATGCTCAACACTCAGAGCAAAGTGCCGGGCTGCCGCGCAGAGGCCCGCAACACGTTCACGAACTGCCCCAAATGCCGTAGGGTCTTCAAACCGGTCTCGATTCAAGAGACGAAGCAAGGCGTGGTATTCCGCAGGATCCAAGGCCATCGGAGTTGCAGTAAGCAGCAATAAGTTGCGAGTTTTCTGCGCTAAACGTTCCACCAACTTATACGCGGCATTTCCGCCACTTTGCTCATCCCAACGCAAGTGGTGCGCTTCATCAACAACAACCAAATCCCAATCTGCGTGCACAGCCTGAGCTGTTAGACGACGACTGCCAGCAACTTTAGGAATCGATGTGATAATACGTTGATGGGCTTCAAATGGATTCAATTCATCATCCATCTCCAAAGAGGCTTCGATTCGCTCCTCATCAAGCAACACCAAAAGTTCATGGGACTTACGATAGATTTCCCCAAGCCACTGAATACAAAGTGCTTGCGGTGTGAGAATCAAAACCCTTTTGGCCCGGCCCTCAGCGCGAAGACCAGCGTAAATCAATGCAGCTTCAACTGTCTTACCAAGACCAACTTCATCCGCCAGTAAGAGCCGCACAGGATCTTGGGCAATGGCTCGAGTAGACACATCCACCTGGTGTGGAAGCCACTGCACCCGAGTTCCTAAGATAGACGCCACGCCAGGTCTGGCTCCCCAATCAGCAAGTTCCAAACCATGTACCCGGGTGCGAACAACTTCGGGATGAACCAAATTCAAAGTTGCCAAACGCTCCTTCGGGCCGATGTCTCGGATATCAGGAACCAGCTCGGTTTCAGTACAAGAGCGCCCATCATCCAATTCATATGTCTTTAATCGATCGATGTTCTCATCAAGGACTTCAGCGATTCGAAAATCACCGCCCTCTCTGTGACGTACCCGCTCACCAGCCTCAATGTCGTATCGGATAATCGCGCAGTCAGCGCGGCGGCTCGTGTAGACTCGTTCTTCACCTAATCGCAGAAAATGTACGTGAAGACGGGTACCTTCAACCTGGGTAATCACACCGACACCGAGTGTTGGGTCAGCCGGTGACCATACCAATTGTCCGGTTGCACTGGGGAATTGAGCGGTTCGAGACATCTTGCACCTTTGGATCGCAGGGGTAGCGTTGGAGCGGCGTTCACGGAGAACACGTGGCCAATTCGCGCGTATCTGCCAGACGTTGCCGCGTTGCGCAAGGGTCAAGAAGCCCTTCCCCCGGGCAAAAAACATCGCAGATCGTTTGCGAATGTAAGTATCCGGGAGTAGGCTACTTTTAAGCGGCTCAAGTTGGATAAGAGATGCCTCACGTAGACTTATTAGAATTGCCCTATTTTCAAGGGATTTCCATCAATGAACTGGTGGCGCTGGTCGACAGCATGCCACCTGTGGAGTTTCGAGAAGGCGATTTTATCATCCGCGAGGGAGAGAATATTCCTCTCTTTATCGTTACCCGGGGCCAAGTAGCCGTCGAAAAGAAAGGTCCCGACGGTCAATTACGCAGCATTGCGGAACTCGAAGGACCCACTGTTCTCGGAGAAATTGAATTATTCTGCGAACTTCCAGCGGTTTCAAACGTGCGAGCCCTAAGCCGAGTTTCGGCATTCGTCATGGAACGCTCGACCTTTAATCTCTTGAGAGAGAGTCACAACCAAGCCATTGGTCAATTTGTGTTCAATGTTGCCCGTGTTGCCTGTCATCGCTTAGCGGTGGCAGATCAAATTCTTGCCGCCCGGCCCACAAACGAAGATCTACCTCAAATGCGAGAAGATGAACTCGCGAAGATGCAAGAAGGTCAGGACCTCTCAAATATGACCGGTTGTTTTCGGGTCACCCATCCCGATCCTGATTGGGACGATGAATAAAGCGCTCCTAAATGAGAGCCGCTACCCCGTCCCCAACTTCCTTGGTTCCTAGATCACCGCCAAGCTCGAGCGGCATCGAACCTTGCGCCAAAAATGCCAGAACCGCGTCGCCGATATTCTTCGCAGCATCCTTGAAGCCCAAATGGTCAAGCATCATCTCAACCGTCAAGATAGCTGCAATTGGATTGGCTTGATTTTTCTCAAGGTCCGGGGCGGAGCCGTGAACCGGTTCGAAAAGGGAAACGCCATCGGGATTGATATTCCCACTCCCTGCCATGCCCATGCCTCCCTGAAGCTGAGCGCCGATATCGGTAATGATGTCACCGAATAGATTGTTGGTAACAATCACCTCAAAGCGTTCAGGGCATTTGATCAGCATCATGGCCAACGCATCTACATAGAGATGCTCTTTTT
>CAZZDT010000376.1:0-4659 GCA_964652435.1 uncultured Bdellovibrionales bacterium | reverse complement strand
CCATGCGGCGGGTTTAGTTGGGGGGATAAAGGTGAATTCCGAATATCCTATAGACTTTCTGGATACAAATTTAACCATCGGCCGCAATATCGTTATGTCAGCAAAAAGTTGTAAAATAAAAAAGCTTTTAAACCTTGGTTCATCATGCATGTACCCAACAACAGTTCCAAACCCGCTTACAGAAAATAGTTTACTAAAAGGCCCCCTCGAACCGACAAACGAAGGTTATGCGATAGCAAAACTAGTCGTAACGAAATTATGCCAATATATAAATTCCGCGGAGCCACAGTATCAGTACAAAACCCTAATACCATGCAACTTGTATGGCCGACATGATAAGTTTGGAGCCGAGAATGCTCACCTAATACCAGCAATAATTAATAAAATTCACCATGCACATAAAAATAGGGAGAAAGTTGTTTGTATTTGGGGAGATGGAACTGTTAGACGTGAATTTTTGTATGCGGGGGATCTAGCCGATGCAATACTTCATGCTGCTAACGATTTGATTAAATTACCTAGTATTATGAATATTGGTACTGGTATAGATCATACCGTCTCCGATTATTATAAAATTACTGCCCAAATATTTGGTTGGGATGGAAATTTTACGTACGATAAATCTAAGCCGAGTGGGATGTCGAGAAAATTAAATGACATTTCTCTCCAGGAACAATGGGGATGGAAACCGAAAACCTCGATTTATAAAGGTATCGAAACGACGATAAAATTCTTCAAGGAGAACGAAGTTTGACAGTTTTTAAATATCCGCTAGCAACGTCTTCCTGGGATGAAAACGAAATCCGAGCATTGGAGGCTGTGATAGCCTCAGGCCAATTTAGTATGGGCGAACTTGTAAAGAGATTTGAAGAAGAGTTTGCGTCCTATTTCAGATGCAAGTACGCGGTCATGGTAAATTCTGGCTCCTCCGCGAACCTACTAATGGTTGCAGCCCTAAGATACACTCAGAACGAGTTACTGAAACTCGAAAGAGGTGACGAAGTAATTGTGCCCGCTGTCTCTTGGTCAACAACATATTTCCCTCTCCACCAATATGGACTTAAGTTAAAATTTGTAGATATAGATAGGCATAGTCTTAACTTCGACCTTAATGCCCTCACCAGTGCTATTACAAATGAGACGAAAGCGATTATGGCAGTAAATTTGCTTGGCAACCCAAATGATTTTCACGTTTTAAATGAGTTAATTGAAAAAAATAGCATTATCTTGCTCGAGGATAATTGCGAATCTATGGGGGCTACATTCAATGGAAGATATACCGGTTCGTTTGGTGTTATGGGGTCATTTTCATTCTTTTTTTCCCATCATATCTCCACCATGGAAGGAGGCATGGTATTAACTGATGATGAAGAACTTTATCATATCATGCTCTCTTTAAGATCACATGGATGGACACGACAATTACCCTTAAATAATAAGTTAACTACAAAAAATAATAGAGATCCCTTCCATAACTCTTTCGATTTTATTCTCCCCGGATACAACTTAAGACCACTCGAAATGTCCGGTGCAATAGGCACTCAACAATTGAAAAAATTTCCTAAGTTTTTAGTAAAAAGAACGGAAAATGCCACCCATTTTGTAGATATTATGCAATGCCACGAGAAATTTACTATCCAAAAGGAGATAGGCCAAAGCAGTTGGTTTGGTTTTAGTCTTTTATTGCGGGAGCCATGGCAGGGGGAACGAGCCTCTGTAATTCAAAAACTTAACCATTTAGGGTTTGAATGCAGACCAATAGTTGCCGGAAATTTTTTGAACAATAGCGTGATAAATCATTTGAATTATACCGTTCACGATGAGCTCAAGAATGCAGATTATGTCGAAGAAAATGGTTTATTTATTGGAAATCACCATTTTTGTATGAAAGAGGCAATAGATCACCTCCAGAAACTCTAATTTGACCGCTATAAAATAATGTTGATGACACGATTTAAATGTTTCTATCAATAAAAACATTATGGAGGAAAAGAGCATCCAGAGCACCATTCGAAAATGATATAAGGGCATCATTGGGACTTTCAACTATGGGTTCCCCAGGAAGGTTGAAGGAAGTATTGAGCAAGACTGGATAACCAGTTTTCTTTTTAACACCTAAAAGTAACTCGTGTAACCGAGCGTTTTCCTCTTTTTTAATGGTTTGAACTCTGGCGCAGTTATCCGCGTGCATAATAGCAATCAAACTTTCATCTTTAACAGGCACATTTCTCATCATTACAGGTGACGGTTCCTCGATATCAAAAAAGTGGTCAGCTTCCTCTTCTATAACGACTGGCGCATATGGACGATATCGATCCCTGCACTTCATAAGATTGTCGAGTAAATATTTAGTCGATTTTGCTGCTGGATTGGCTAAAATGCTACGATTGCCGAGTGCCCGGGGGCCGAACTCGCTTCTGCCCTGGAACCAGCCAATAATCTTTTCGGAGGCGATCAGGTCTGACGCAAGCTCTATTATTTCCTTCCATGCCAGAACTTGATAGCTATACTTGAACTGCTTTGCTGCGATAACACAATCTTCGTCTGAATAAGTTTGTCCATAATAATCTGTAATCGGTGAAAATTTCCGAGTATTCGTTAGACAATTTGATACTAATAAACCCGCCCCAATAGCAGACCCGTTGTCCTCAACGGAGCCATTTAGTACCACATCTTTAAATAATCTACTTCGGATTATTTTTTCATTCACAACAACATTTAACCCTACACCTCCAGTCATATAAAAAGTATCGGAAGGAAAGCTTAAATTTAATTTTCTTACGAGTTCTAATATTACTTTCTCTGTATCTAGCTGAACTTGCAGAGCGATATCAGCGTAATGTTGCAGATTGCTAAGATCCTCTCTTTTTATATTCGGTTGTTGAAATTCTTGCTGCAGTTTTAAGTAATCGACCCGTATATTCCATTCATTTTCTAAATATAGAAACTTTCCCACTCGAACATTCTTCGTATTACCAAATGCTGCCAAACCCATTACTTTTCCTGCGTCATTTCTAGTGCCGCAACAGTATAGAGACGCCCACTCCCAATAATGTCCAATGCTCTGCAGTAAGCCGCTTGTACCTCTGTTATAATCATCTATTTCTGAAATGCTTGGACTAAATCTGTATATCAGGTGGTTATGGTTTCCATCGAACATGTAGGCAGATACAACCTCCTTACCTGCGAAATGAACATGTTTTTGAGCCCCACAGTGAACTCTTTCTTCAACGTTAAAATGTCTTCTGTCAATTTCAAGAGAACCACTTCCATCAACAACCAAGACAAGACCTGGCTTTTTTCTTCCGTAATGAACTATGTACTCAGCATGGGATAAATGATGAGGAATATAGAAAGTACCTGAATAATTTTTTGGTTCACCTCCAATAAAGTTAAAAAGCCGATTTTCATCAATTTTTGTAACTTCCCAAGGCGTGCACAAAGCGATAGCCTTTATACTACTATAGCTGATTTTTGCTTCATTAAGACAATACTTAACGCAGTCACGGGCAACACTTGACCCACCCTCTAGGGGTAAAGACTGACGCTTTATTCGACTGATCCGCTCAGCTTGTATAGCAGCCAGAACTACCCCATCCCGGATAATAGCAACACTTCCATTATGGGTATTACTAATTCCGAGAGTTACCGACATTTTCTTTTCCTTCAACAACATTGACGATTTCGACAATAGCATTGCGAGCTGCTCCACTTTTATCTAAAAGCGTCAGGCAGTGTTGGATCAGCATCCACGCATAGTTCATTTTATCTCTATCACCTAAAAATGCTTTGCTGTCTTTAATAAGCTCCTCCGCGATCCGGGATGCGGCTACTCGATCCTGCCTTACTAAATTTTGCGCATACATCAGCCTTGCCAACCCAGTATTATCACAATCAGTCCATTTCAAGATCTCAGATAATGTTTGATTTTTAAATAACCCCGCCACCTTCGTCCAATATAAGCTGTTTGTCTTCCCAAATGGAAATAAATGCATGAGACTTAATAGTGTTTTGCCGTTGTCCTTAGCATTAGACTTTTTAGTGATAAACGATAAGCTTGCTATCAAAAACTGTTCGACATACTCAGATGAGAACCTTATATTTTGGTTGCATAGCTGGGCCAATTCTTTAACCGCTTCCTCCAGATTATCCTCTTCAAAGAGTTCATAAAATTTACTACCCTCTTCAAATCTTTTTGGTGGAAAAGATGAGAGATCAAAAACTCGTCGACAATAATAGTCCATGTGACTGGGATTCGAAATATAAGCATAGGCCGTGTTCCTGGGAACATGGGCGTATTGCCCCATCGCTTTCAATATCACGCCGAGGTTATTGTATGCTCCAGCAAATTTCGGTTCTAACTGCACCGCTTTTTTGTAATTCTTGATAGCATCTTCATACCGACCCATTTCTTTAAACACAATCCCCAGATTACTGTATGGAGCAGGTTTTAAGGGCTGCAGATTTTTTGCGTTATTATAATGAATAATAGCTTTCTCATATTCATTCAAACCGAGGTAAACTGCTCCAAGAATGTTGGATAACTCGAAGCTATCGGTATAGTCTTCAGACAAAGCCAAACCAAGCTCGAGTGTTTCGCTTAACTTGCCAGTTTTATATAGAGCGACAAGCTCACTTATACCCTGCTGTAACGAGACA
>CAZZDT010000375.1:0-4662 GCA_964652435.1 uncultured Bdellovibrionales bacterium | reverse complement strand
CGACGACAACATCTTTTTACAGGCCTATTTTGCCGACCACGCCGTAACCTACAATCGAAGCATCAACGGCGCTCAGCCTGATTTGGGAACATTCTCCAAAGTTCTCACTGCCGACGATGTGGTGGTGGATACCTACAGTGTAGATGTGCCCGTTTCCCGCGACGGTGGCTTTACGGCGGTGGGGCTTTATGCTTTGCCTGGTGTAACTTTAACCATAGAGCGCACCGATAGCAGCGCTTTGCATGCCGCGGTGAAAATCAACACCCAGCGCACCGGATCCACCCGCGAGTTTGATCCCAACCAATACACACGTCCCAAGTTTTTGCAGAGCCCGGCCATGGATGTGGTGAAGGGAGAGGTGCTGACGGTGACTTCACCTTATGGCGGTACCTTGCAGGTGGTCACACCGGCATCGGAGCAAAATGAGACCATTGGCCTGAAGATTACGCAGGTAACCCAGCATGCGGTGCTGGAAAACGCTTCTGAGTATGCTGCTTATTATGCAGATCTTAGCAGCAGCGTGGTGGACTTCACGGAAATCAAAACGCCATATATCCAAATCCATTCCCGCACCGACATGATGCTGGAAGCCATCAACCAAGAGCCTTACAACGGTGATCTGGATTTGTTCTTTAACCAGCTTGAGCATTATATGATTCGAGATACCTACAACCTTGCAGGGTTTGTGGGAGATATCTTAGAGCACAACGAAGCCATCACTTCATTTTGCGCAGACTACGGCTGGGACTGCACCTCGCCCGAGATTCACGCAAGCCCGGCCATTCAGCACATCAACATTGATACCTATGCGCATTGTGGTGGTGGCTGTTCCGGCAATCCCTATGACCAAAGCTGGGTCTTAGGACCGCTTGGTTGGGGCGAGACTCACGAGATTGGCCACAACCTGCAGCGCTCGCGTATTAATATTTATGGTGGTCGCACCAGTGAAGTTTCCAATCAGATTTTTCCATTGCACAAAGGCTTTCAGTACAAGCTGGATACGGGCGAGCAGCCAAGCACCAATGCGGTGGGCTACCGCCAGGCATTTGACTGGATGCAAGAAGCGCAAAACACCGATGACCCCACGCAGTACGTTTATGAACGCTTGTGGGAAGGCGATGGAGTTTATGACCAGAACAGTGAGCGCATGGCATTTTTCATGGAAGTCATTCACTGCAACGATGATGTGATGGCAGAGCGGGGTGGTACGGGCTGGGATGTGTTTACGGCTATGTATTTGCTGGAGCGAATCTTTAGCCATGCCATTGAAATGGATACCTGGTCTGAGCACAAAGACGCTTTGGGCTTTTCAACTTATAACTTTGCGCCTGGGGATATCGACAGCAACGATTTCATGTTGATTACGCTTTCGTTTATCACCGGTAAGGACCATCGCGCGTTTTTCGATATGTGGGGAATCACCTATTCATCGAAGGCCGCTGGGCAGGTTGCAAGTTACGGCTTTCCCGAAGCGCCGAAGGTTTTCTACGCCAACGATGATTCGAATAATCTGCCGCATCCTGAGCCGGTGTCCATTGATGGAAGCAGCGCCTGGCCTTTGTAAGGAATCTTTCCATTTATCCCGCAAAGTCATGTGTTTTCCGGTAGAGCAGCCGGAGCTGCTCTGCTACGATTCCCATTCCTCCCATGCCCGGGACAACTTAGGAGCAAGAGCATATGTGGCGACTCTTTTTGGCGCTTTGCCTTGGTACAATCATTGGCTGCAGCAGCGATGAGGCAACGGACAATAATCAAAACGTGGACCCCTCCACGGAGACACCCGTGGATAGCCCCACCGATACACCCACCGATAACCCCGCAGATGATTCCGTGGTCGAACCCGGTGAGCATGTTTTTGTCGTGCCAGTTTCCAATACCGAGGCCACTTGGCACGACATGGCATTTCTGGCGGCTATTCCTACATCGTCTAAGCTCAATGGTGCGCGTCCTTTGGTGATCGCATCAGAAACCCCAGCGGCTATGCCTTTGCCCACCCGTGATTTTATTCGCCGACTTTCGCCGCAAAATGTGTATGTGTTGGGCGATGACCGGGCCAACAATATGGAAGGTGTAGGCACCGTTCACGGGATGGCCCAAGAGAGCGCCAGCGATTACAGTGCGGCGCTCGCGGCTGAGCATTGGGAGCGGTCCAATTATTTGGTGATGAGTGATGCAGAAGATTATGCGGGCTCTGTTCTCGCGGCTTCATTGGCATCCAAGCTTGAAGCGCCATTGGTATTTGGCGCAGTCGCGGCCGACACCCTCGATGTGCTCGTGGATAACCTGGGTGTGGAATCCCTTGTTTGGGTGAGCAGTACCGAAGCATCCAGCCCGGTAACGGGAGCCAACATCACGCAGCTTGGAAGTGTGAGCGCTGTGCTGCAATGGACCAAAGCCAACGCAATCGAAGTTGATTATATTGCGCTCACCAATGTGAGTGACCGGCTCACGGGTAAAAACCAAAAGCTTTCTTTAACCGCCGCCATGTATGCAAGCCGCAGAGGTGGCCTGGCATTGCCGGTGTCTTTAGAGATTCCAGCCCAGGTGATGACCGCTGAAACAGGTGCGCCGATTTTGGATGAACTGGCCAATTGGTATGCCGTGCTTGAGCGCCATCCCACTTATCTTGCACTCGTAGGGGCGTTTGATGCTTTGCCTCAAACCCGTCAGAATTCCATTTTTGATAACCCGGTGGCGGAGCACCCAGTTTCGGATTTGCCTTACGGTGAAGTAGACTCAGACCCCTTCTCGGATATTGCGCTGGGTAGAATCGTATCGGATACCATCAACGAAGGCAGTGTGCTGGCCAGTCGCAACGCTGCCTACGAGCTTCTCTTCGATGGCGTGTGGGAATACAAATTTATTGAGTCGGGCCTCTGGGGTTTTGATGAGCTTCGTCCGCTGATGCTGAATGTGGGTTTCGATACACCGGAGCATCCGAGCGAGGCGGTGATTAAGGCAACAGAGTTCTTTGAGGTTTCGGCTATTTTACACAAGGACCATTCTAATTGCGTGGTCTTGGGCAATGCGTTCGATACCAGTGTACAAGCGCTCTATGCACCGGCGGTGGTCACCTCCCGCGGTTGCAGTGTGGGCGGCATGGACCTTGTAGCCAG
Organism: uncultured Bdellovibrionales bacterium; assembly: GCA_964652435.1. Lineage (GTDB taxonomy): Bacteria > Myxococcota > XYA12-FULL-58-9 > XYA12-FULL-58-9 > JABJBS01 > JABJBS01. The sequence goes on along the minus strand of CAZZDT010000375.1, from coordinate 1,546 downwards.
CAGCCAGCGCACCATTGTGGAGCATATGTTGGGGCGAGGCGCTGTGGCATTTCTTGGGGCCACCCGAAACTCCATTGCTGAGAATACTTTGATTGAAGTCTCATTTTGGAACCGCATCCTCGCTGGCGCAACTCTGGGCGAAGCATTTCGCGGCGGCATCAACGATATGATGGTGCATTGGATAGATGACAATTATTCATCGGGTGTGCGTTATTCCATTGATATTGAGATTCTTTACGGAGATCCGGCTCTGTCTTATCAGGCACCGGATCAGCCCTTGGTAAGCCCGGCATCGGCCGATCTCGTAGGCGATACGGTAACGGTGCGAGGACCAGCCGATTGGACCTTGGTGCAGTTTCTGCCGGAGCAGCTCGAAGAGTGGAACTACCAAGAAGACCTATTTATGTATGTTGGGCCGGGCGCCATTCCGCGCACCTATTGGTCGGGAAGCCATGATTCAGAAGATCTGTATTACGGCGTGAACATCGATGTGCCAGCACCCGTAAGTGGTATTCAAGAGCAAACGGCAGTGGTGAATCCACTGGGATGGTCGGGTGGATATCATACCGACAGCCATCAAGACGGAACCCATACCCTGCGTTGGCGGGTGCGTTTACTGGATTACGATATGGCTACCGGTGAGATTTATTCTCAGATGGATGAGCTGACTTATGGGTTGGTGCGTTAAGCAGAGGCCCACGGCGCCCACCCAGACTTATAAGCAATAAAGAGTCCCAAAATGGCTGCGCTGTATACTGCCACCATCATGGCCGCGAATTTTCGGTTGCGGCTTTGGTGAGCGGGGTTTTCGGTGTAGGGCGCCTTGCCCACCAGAAAATGAAACGCGGTGGTGGAAAGCACCAAGCCTACCGTTACATCGAGCAGAAAGTGCTGCTTCACAAACATGGTGGATAAGCTAATGAGCACCGCCAAGCCCAGGGCGAGTTGCCCAATGAAGCGGTCGGCTTTGTAAGTGCAAAGTGCGCCCATAAAAGCCATGGCCACATGCAAAGACGGGCAGCAGTTCACGGGTTTGTCCACAAAGTAACAAAGCTGCAATCCCCAGGTGTGAAACGAATCAATGGGAATGGTTTCCGGCCGCAGGGTCATGCGCACGGGGTAGGCCACAAACATGATAAAGGCTACGGATTGTACCACTGCGTAGGCTATGGCCATTTTGTAAAAGAGTTTACGCTCGTTGATAAAGGCTGTGGGCAGCACCGCAATCAAAAAGATAAAAGCATACATCCAAACCCAAATGGGACTCAGTGGCACCCAGGTATCCAGCGGCGTGATGGGCGCGTGGTAGGGCAGGGTATCGGTGTACATGGACAGTGGGTGATAGAGACAATAAGTGGCCACAATCACCGTGATGATGGTGAATCGCTCTTTTCGTGAAATGAGCGGGTTGGCGTCTTCAGTTGGTCTGTCCACTTTTTAACGGTAGCTGACGGCACTGACATTTCTATTGAATTGCCGCGACTTAGAGATTGGTAGACCCCTTGGTCAGATGTTTTTCAGATGGACGGGTCGATTGCCCCTTTAA
>CAZZDT010000374.1:0-4665 GCA_964652435.1 uncultured Bdellovibrionales bacterium | reverse complement strand
AGAGCACTTTTCAGAATATACATAGCACCCGGAAGCGGGAGCCCCCGGAGAAGGACAAACTGGAGACAGTCAGAACATCATCAAGCAGCATACAATATCTACAAAAATGTGCCACAAGTCAGAGCCGGCAAAACCTGCCTACCAAAGAAATCCCAAAGACGTGCTATCAGATCACTATCTCATCTTCTGCCCGATGAGTATGCCATACACTTCCTTTGCAACCTTACAATCAATGAGGCTGGAAAAAACCTAACCATTATGATGCAAGATATCATTGGAGCAAAAAATGCATACAAAACTGGTTCAAATTGGGGCCAATACCTTCTCTTTCAGTATGAGAAAGACATCAATCCAGCCCTCAATGTATTTTGGAATGATACCTTTGTCATGAAAGGAAGAGACTCTAGGAATTTCACAATGGAGCATATCATGCCCCAAGACCCCCGGGTAGAAGCAGGAGGGTCTATCGAGAACTACTGGCTTCGTGACAAGACGAGAGGCTTCGCTTCACCCGAAGAGTCAGAAGCATACCTCAACCGTCTAGGAAATCTTGTAATGGCGCGCGCCGAAAGAAACAGTTGGTACTGGAGTCACCCCTATCGAATGCACCGGTCAGATCCAGCCGGTTCAGGAGCGAAGCGGGAGATGTACAGAGACGATGTCTCACATGGAGGTGACTGGTCCCGAGTATACCAGATAGGGAGATACTACAACCACTGGGGGAAACACACGATAGTCCACCGACATGCTTTGATTGCCTTATGGGCAGTTGAGAGATGGAAGATGAACTGCAGTTGTGATCATGATCCTAGTGAAGAGGATATGCGCATTCTCGATAAGCCCGACGAGCTTACTCAGAGATTCGAAGAAGACTTTGGTGACAAAGATTGGTACAAACATGAGTCAGATCAACAAACGATTGATGACGAGGAAGCTGAACTGGAAGATGAAGAAGAATTTGCTGATGACGATGAAACGCTTGCACTCACTGAGGAACAAGAACCCGATGTCCCTTCTCCCGTTGAGAATGCAGATGTTGCTGCCCAAACGGTTGAATTTGATCTATCAGAAATCACGGAACGGAACGTTTGGGTCGAGAAAACCAAAACCAAAAAGAACGGCAAGGAAATCCCAGATCGGATGTCGGGGCCAACGGCTCTAGGTAAGGCAATATGGTCCCCCCAAGAAAATAAGTCGGGACAAGATATCTACGCGGAGATGAGGGAGGTCAGAAAAGGAGATTTGATCATCCATTTAGTAAACAACTCAACAAAAGAAACCTATATCTCAGGAGTTTCAGTTGTCAAGAATGATGGCGTAATCGAGGATAAGTCTGTTCAATGGGCAGGACGGGAAGGCCCAGGATACAGACACGAACTTGAGTCTTATATTGAGCTTAGAGAACCAATCAACAGACCACATCTTTTGTCAGAGGGAAACAAGGAAGAGCTCAATGAGATTGCGCAAGAGGGCAAGGTATTCTACACATCTAAACTAAATCTTAGGCAAGCTCACTACCTCACACCATGTACTCCAAGATTGGCCGCTTTAATCAATCAAATTTGCATCAAAGTCAACAATTCACCACTTCCACACTTTGAAGAGGAACAAGCATTAGATATCAACTCTACAAAAACTACGACGCCTAGTTTGGAACAAAAATCAGTCAAAGAGGTAGAGCAATACTATGGAGGCAACGTAAACCTCGGGCCAGCTTGGCCAGATGATAATTTTGTATTCGGTAGCGAAAGGCCCGGTTATCACAACAGGGGTAGAGTGAAAAATTCACGAGTTAACTCCTGGGCAGAAGTCATGAAGGCTCATGGGATTAAACGAGTGGTTTGTCTACTTCACCCAGAAGGAACGCTTGGGCTTTACGACGATCTTGAATCCCAGTATAACTCTCATTTTGGTTCTGAAAATGTTCTGATGGCCCCAATTATAGATCGCGATATTTCAACCAAAGAAAACATCAAGAATATCGTTGATTTTCTTGATGAGTCGGAGAGATTAGAACTGCCAGTTGTTGTTCATTGCTCTGCTGGAATGGGTAGAACTGGGCATGTGTTAGCGGTCTGGCGTAACTACCGCTGGCTTGTGGATAGGGATAAAGCCTTGAAAGATAGTAATTGGGGGGATGAAGATAGATGGCCATTGGAGGCACTCAGCAAAGATTCACGGCACCTAGGACGCCCAATTGACAGAGTCGACTACTATGACCTCATGGACGAAGTCCGGATAGAAGAGGAAGAGTAAACTCACTCTTTTCCAAAGAGTAGGAAGTCTCTTGACATCCTTCCCCAATCATTACGGATATCTTTGATTCGAATTTTGGCTCCACCAGTCGACTCATCCTCAAAACGTGCCCAAGCGATCAGCATCACTAGCAAAGACGAATTCGCCCTAAGAAGCATCTGATTGAGCTCTTGAGGAGTCTTGTCACTGGTATCTAGCTGAAGCGTATCAAACAATTCGTTGTACGCCACATGAGCCCTGTTTAGTGTGATTACTATTGCACCAGCAATTCCATCCACTGTAAAGAAAGCATCACTGCTCTCAAGATAGGCACTAGCAAAGGTGTACTTTAGCCCTGAATCCATGATATCGCCAAGAGCTTCAGATTCATTGTCCGCCTCAATTCTCTGTAAGAATTCCTTCAGTCTATCCAATCGCTCATCCTTTGACAATTCTTCTTCAGGGTCAGATTCTCCTTCATAACCCTCCTCTTTCCTCACCTTTGTTGCCTCTGTACCTTTACGCTCAGGTGAATCGGCATGACGCTTCTTTCGTCCGCTCTTGGACGAAGTTCGCGTCTTCTCTATTGTTCCCATCATCTTTGAGATATTATTACGAATCTTTGTAGCAAGTTCAAGACAGATGTATTGTTTGAGATCTTCATCTTTGATTCTCTTCTTGATTTGCAAGTCCGTCTCTCCATCTTCTTCGAAGTCATCCCAGTCTTTGTTTGCAAAATCAGACAATCTCTTGGCGTGTTGCTTGTTATTTGTGACTCCAAGAACAGTATCAAGTCCTGGACTAAAGTGAACCTCAGCACCCCACCATCTGTTTCGTGGGTCTTTGCTAGTGACAAACTTAGTTTCCAATTCCAACTCTCTTCCCGCACGCATAACTGAGACTCCAATATTCTTCTTCGCGTGCTTACCATAGTCTAGATTTCCAGCATCTGTTCCATTGTGCGGTTCTCTCAGTTCCTTCGGAGCCAAAGAAAATTTGAGAGTAACTTCCTCTTCTTGCTCCACAATATATTCATCCCCATCTTCATTTTTCTTAGTGAGAGGTACAACATATTGCAACACTATTGGTTCGCCCCACTGTTCAAACCTGACTTTTCGCTTGGTGATACTCTTCATCCCAGAAGATCTACTCAACATATACATTGGATCATTGGGCTTGTAGATCCAAGAATCTCTTTCTTCTCTTCCAGAATTATCGAATGAAACAAGTCTAATCAAAGCCTTCTGCTTACCTTCTGGATTATCTGTTGTAAGCCAATTCCTGTACATTCTGCCAACAAGGAATTCAGAATTCCTGTAAATCGTCTGCGCCTTTGTCCAAGTAATTCTATCTAGATTTGACCACACAACTAGAGTTCCAGTTTTGCCAGAAATGCGACTATTATCCAGCCACTTACGAGGAATTTCCATATCATCGGGAGGCAGGATTGCCAATTTCTTGACCCATTCTCTGTCGCCTCCATCAATATAGGCATGCTTCGCACTTTCAATACCATTTTGCCAAGACCATACATCAATTCGTTTTGCCTGATTAATCGAAGCCTGTGGTAGTCCAACACCAAACTTACCCATCCCGTACTCATCGTTCTTATGCTCCCCATCACCTAACCTTAAGGCCCTTTGAAGAAGGGCTGGATCCATTCCAATCCCATTATCCAAAACAGCAATTTCGTGAGCCTGCCAACTTCTTCTACCTGCCCTACCGACTCTATTCTGACTTTCTGCTATCAGAACATCAACCTTAGTCGCCTTAGCCTGTAGAGAATTATCGATTAACTCTCCAAGTGCCATCGCGGTGTCATTGTATCCACTACTTCTAATGGAATCAAAGTACATCTCATTATTTATCATGGGGACTGAGCCGTCATTAGACTCTAAGTCAACTTCCTCATTCATTTAACTCACCAAGTAGATATTACCCTAATCCTACCTCTCTTTTGAAGTTTAGGCAGTCCTCTGACGATAGCTAATCCGGCTCGCACCACACCAGTGGAAATTTTATTGAGATTTTTCATAGTTGTAATTGAAATCAGAAGAGTAACCACTTTCTAACTCCCTTGCATTAATAATGGGTCCGCTTAGCCAACATGTAATGGGAATCGCACTGACCCCTGGATGGCTATATTTCTTGCGAGATAGAGACTTTCGTACAGGGCAAGTCAGCAATTATGTCAAGATCGGACTAACGAAGTTTGATCGCCCTGTAGAAGAAAGGATTTACGATCACCAAACAGGAAATGCCAGAGAGGTATACTCAGTACACGAAATGCAAGTTAGTGCAGTCTCCACTACTGAGAATTATTTGCACCGTGTTTGGGCCCCATGCCGGGTCCATGGCGAGTGGTTTGAGATGGATGATAGCCAGGTTGCTGAGGCCGTAAAGCAGGCCGAGGAACTTAACCTACTTATT
>CAZZDT010000373.1:0-4666 GCA_964652435.1 uncultured Bdellovibrionales bacterium | reverse complement strand
CGCGGCATAACGAAGATTGGATACCTGAGGTGAAGTGAGCCCCACCGAACGGAATCTACCAATCGTATCGTTCGCACCGTCTTCGCTGTTTGAGCCCGGCGAAGGCGGTGCTTTTTTTTGCCCTCATTGCCTGTCCCAACCAGGTGGTTTGTAACTTCTCAATATTATTCAATCATTGTGTGAAGACGTGTTTTTTATAATTCCCAAATTGAGATTTGGCGCATTTTGCTTACATGTAGGCTGAACGCTAAATTGAAGAGAGGCCCATTTAAAAGGCTCTGGGCGTACTTTTTCGATTTGTTTTTGGTTGACACTTTTTGTCACCGGGGCTTACCATTTTAACTGGGAGCAATGAGACGCAACCGTATGCGAAGCAACCGATAGAAGATCAAAAGACTCTAGATACTTAGAAGTCACGGCAGTAGCGGCCCTTTGTGGGGGGCGATTGGTTACGGTGACAAGTTCTTGAACGGTAGGAGTTTTCGTTGGAATCGGGACCAATGCAGGCGTGGCGCTCAGAGTTATTCGTAACTGACCTCGTTAAGATGGAGAAATTCAGAGGTTGGAAGAAGGCGGTGGGGATCGCCGGATTTGATTTTGGGGGGTGAGCACAAGCACACCTACGATTCACGGTTAAGAGGTATTGTACCGAGGAGTTTGACAAGCAGGCACACTTCAGAACGCTGAGAGCAGGCAAGGTTCCCGAGGGATGGGGCTATCTCGTTAGAGGACGTTATCCTCCGTAAGAGGATCGATAACACCAGGCTCGTAGAATCCCTTTGCTGATTTAAGCCGGGTTCGGACCCTGCACCGATGTGCCGCGTAGCTGACGAAGCGCTTCGTATGTAGCAATGCCAGCGGAAGTCGCTAGATTGAGCGACCGGAGGCAAGATTGATAACGAGGTATGGTGACGCGATGTTTGTCACCTACCTCACCGTGAAGCCAGTCTGGGGCTCCAGACGTCTCTTTTCCAAACACAAGACCATCACCGGGTTCATATTGAACGTCCCAGTGCGCCGTCTCGGCGTGGGTGGTAAAAAGCCAAAGTCTCTTGGGCCCAAGGTCACTGGCCCGAAACGCTGCCCAATCTTCGTGTTCATGAACATCCAACGTTTTCCAGTAGTCCATTCCGGCGCGGCGAAGCCTTTTTTCAGTAATTTCAAATCCCAGTGGATGAATCAGATGCAATCGCGTATCGGTAAACGAACATAGGCGTCCAATATTACCGGTATTTTGAGGAATATCAGGTTGGAAAAGGACAATATGAAGCATGGCCTGACCTAAGCAGTTAGAGCGGTTATGTTTGCGGGACCCTCTATGGTTCAACTGCAACGAAGTGGCAATAGAATTGCGATTTACGGCGTCTAAATGCTTCGGCAACCGGTTGATCTGAATAATTAGCGACATTTCCGGTTCAAAGTGTTGCCTAGAGTACGAAATATTTGGAAGTAAGTACCGTGGATGCTCGCTCCAGGTGTCCATGTTTGAGGAAGGGCTCTTGATGAGAATCGCAATGATATTGGTGGCGGCGTCGCTTTGGCTCTGCGCTTGTGAACCGGCTGAGGTTACCAGAGGCCGTGAGCACTACGATACCCTGTGTGCTCTTTGCCATGGTTTAGATGGAGAGGGCTATTTATCGCCCATGGCCAATGCACTGACCAATCAGGATTTTTTAGCTACGGCTTCTGATGAGTTTTTAAAGGTCGCCATCGAGCAGGGTCGTCCTGAAACCAAAATGGGTGCCTATGGCAAGGAATACTTAGGGCCACTGGATGAAGAGGGCGTGGCAGATTTGATCGCTTTTCTGCGCTCTTACCAAGAAGTCGAAGTTGAAATGGATGAAAGCTGGACACCTGACCGAGATGGCGGGGAGTTGGCATTGGGTCTTGAACTCTATGAACAAAATTGTTCGTACTGCCACGGAGATGTGGGTCAGGGTGATGCGGGGTTGAGTTTGAACAACCGAACATTTCTGAGTACAGCAAGTGATGACTTCCTGAGGTATGTGATCGCCAGAGGCCGACGCGGTACCTCAATGGGAGCATATGATACGACAATGAGTGCAAAGGACATCGCGAGTTTGGTATTGGCCATCCGTTCCTTTGGCAATGAGACTGGAGATTGAAGATGAAGCGTTGTTTGGCGTTGATGTTGGTTCTTGGATTGGTGTCCTGCGGGGGCGATGAGCAAGAGTCCGGCGAAAGACCCGCTGAATGTCCTGATGTTGTCTTTGTGGGTGAGGGCGCCGAGCCCAGCTCATTTCACAGCGGCGGCCAACTTTGCGAAGGCTCTGATGCCATCCCTGGCAGCACAGCATCTTGTCTTGGCATTGATGTGATTTACCCCGCTTACGAAGCCGGGGAAAAATTCGTGATGATCGATGCGCGGCCGCCCCTGGATTTTAACCTCCACAGCATCAAAAATTCGATTTCGATTCCCTATTATGACATCGAAAAATGCGTAGATTTTCTGCCCAAGGATGTCTGGTATGTGACGTACTGTGCATGTCCTCATAACGAGTCTCAGTATGCGGCCAGTGTTTTGGAAGACAATGGATTCAGCAAGGTACGGGTTTTGGATGAGGGCTATATCGAGTGGCGTAATCGCAGTTACCCAACAACGGATAACCCGGATGGAACACCGCCTGAGGATGATACCCCAGCCCCAGCCGAAGAACCTACCGATGATGCTCCAGCTGACGATTCAGACGACGTTGATCCCGCTGATTGAACGTGAAAATTTATCTTCTCATTTTGGGTTTTTCCCTTAGTGCATTCATCGGATGTTCGGAGCCGGAACCAGGCTTGGAGATTGAAGTGATTGCGGAGCTCCGTGATGGGGAGCGGCTCGCTTCATTGCAGTTTGAGATACTTGATATTCAGGTTCAACCCGCTGGTTATGAGGTCACCGCTGACCATCAAGTGACTCCCGAGTGGATTGGCCTTGAAAAGCGCGTTGAAAGCTTCGACGTGTGTGATGTTACCAGTGGCCCGCTCACCATCGCTCAGGCCCGTATTCCCGCGGGGCGTTACGATAGAATTTTTCTGAGACCTTCTTCATTGATTGGAACGACGCATGATGGGGAGCAGGTGTACATCGAAAACGTTATGGAGCCCACAGCCTTTCCACTGGAAGTTGTGGAGGACCAAGCCCATGTATTGCGATTGGAAGTGATCGTTTTGGAGAGTTTAGATGAGCGTCGAAAACTCTCTATTTTTGCGAAGAATGTAGAGCAGGTGGATTAGAATCAGAGGTTATCGCCCGTGTCTGTCTCTTCTGCCTCTTCTGTCTCTTCTGTCTCTTCTGTCTCTTCTGCCTCGGCAGGATTCTCTCCCGTAAGAACCCAGGTCAGTGCATTCTTTAGATTTGCATAACCCGCATCACTCGAGAGTCGCGTGCTGATATCTCCGCCAGCAGGGAGGTAGAGGGCCAGCGAGCCATCTGCGTCATAAATATAGAAGTCGTCTTTGTTGCCCCCGTGTAAGGCCCAAGCTGCGTCTTCGACCGTATCTTGGAAGATGGGAAAGGTGCATCGAAAGATTGAGTTCCCTTGTTCATCGTAGATTCGATTGCCTTCTTGGTCGTGCTGATAGAGCATCCAATCCCGGTAGTTTTCGTCCGCCGCGTTGTCTTTGTTAACGGTTACAAACTGAACGTCGTATCCTTGCTCGAGTAGTTCTTTCCACATTTGGTCCATGTAGAGAGCTTGGGTTCGGCAGTAAGCGCACCATGCTGCGTGAAGACTCACAAGCGTTACTTTACCCTCGAATTGTTCAAGGCCGTAGTGATCTCCGAATCTCTCACTCATAGGTTGGAAGTCGAGCAGGCTCCACTCGGGTTGTTCTGCGCCTGGGCATGTTGGGCCCGGCTCACAAGGAACTCCAACGGTGGTAAAATCGATGGGCTCGGCAGGTTCGTCGCCGCGGGTCCCTGGAGGGTCCAGAGGTCTCAAATCACTGGTTGGATTATCAGATGATTCATCATTTTCGTTGGAGCCGGTCGCCGGATTTTTGGGTTGGTCTTCAATGGTGTTCGCGCAAGCGCAGAGCGCCAGCAGACTAAGGAACGAAAGGAAAAGAGTGAATTTTTTCATGATGCTTCTCTCCAAAACTGAGCAGACCATAATATTTTGGATTACGTTCGGCCAGTGCATCTCTGACTGCAATGAAGCTTTCATGCCGGAAAATAATGACGCACCGAGACGAAAATCGTGAAATTCGCACGCAAAGTACGCCTTTTGAGATCATTAAGGGCACTTTAGGTTACTTTGACAAAACCGTGATACTCGTTACTTGACCTAAAGCCAGCCAGAACCGAGATACTATGAGGTGGGCATTCAAATGTTTTGAAAGCCTGCTTGTGGTGCAAGCTTTTCCCTGCGGGGTGAGCCTTTTATTAAAGGTTAGGTCAAAAGATGTTGGGTTTGGTGAAAAAAGGTTTTGCACACGCAGTGTTTGCCGCAGCCGGTTGGTCTTTTAAGGGTGAAGTGCCCAAGGCCTCCAAGACAGTATTTATCGCTGCACCCCACACCAGCAATTGGGACTTTGTACTTTTGGTCCTTTGTGCTTGGCACTTTCAGTTGCGTTTGCAGTGGCTTGGAAAGCACACCATTTTCAAGAAGCCCTTTGGCGGGTTTATGCGGGCTCTCGGTGGCGTACCGGTTGA
>CAZZDT010000372.1:0-4669 GCA_964652435.1 uncultured Bdellovibrionales bacterium | reverse complement strand
ATCTTGTCCAGAGCAGCACGTCAGATTTTCATCCGGGCAAGGATGGTTGGCATCACATACAAGAACACAGGCGCCGGTGATGCTTCCGCATAAGGGCTGAAAACCAAAGCAAATCAAATCAGGCTTGCATGCATTAAAATAGTCTTCTCCGTCGGCGCCCCCCGAAGGGATATAACAAACTTCGTTGAGACCTGCGCGCGGATCATCCCCGCAATTGTCTGTGTCCAAAGGAAAACAACCACCGGTACCCGCATCTGTGGCGATACAGGTAAAGTTCGTTTCGCAGTCTGCATCGCTCAGGCAAACTTCTGAACAAAAAGATTGCACACCATCAGACAAACAAAAGCCGGAATTACAATCTTCACCCGAGGAGCAAGGTTCACAAATATCCACCGGTGTTGCACCTGCTTCATAGCCAGGTCGGCAAAAAGAAGTGGACTCGGCCGGCGTATTCACCGTTTCAGTCACACAGGTAAAACCTTCAGGGCAGCCGCTTTGCGACGTGCAGTCTTTCGTACAATAGCCATAACTTAAAGAACCCGGCGGATTCGTGCAGCTGTATCCTGATGGACACTGACCGTCGGAACTGCAAGTTTCACCGGCCGCTCGCTCGTTTCCAACTCCCCGCGTTGGATAAAGAGCACAAACAGCGGCAATCTCATGAGACGACAAAATATGAGCGCCAGCATTCCCGCTGCCTGTGGGGTACAGAATTGAATCTGTGCATTCTACGTGACCAAAGCCAACAAAGTGACCCGCCTCATGCAGCGCTACACTTTCTAGGTCGTAGCAATTTGAGTTGGAAGCATCACACCCCATAGAGCCTGAATCGATGTCGACTCTGAATGCATAGTCATGATTGTTGAACATCAGGTCACCATCTACAGCAACCCCGGTCGTGGTAAAAAATAAAACCTCAGTATATGCAACCGTGGAACTGCTTAGAGCTGGATTGGTTTGCGAGCTATCCCAAACAACCGTGTTCTGAGTAGATGTCGGCCCTGCATCGGTCCAAACATCACCGCGGTCACCGCCGCCATACAGAACGTCATCTTTCTTAATCAATATGTTTGGATTCCCCGTAGAACAGATAGTAGCTCCCCACTCTGCGAAACCACGCTGAACGGCAGCTGCCGCGGTAGACGCTGATACTGTATCACCACCACCGGTGTTGGGTTCTCCTGCACTCTGATGCAATACAATTGGATTCTGTACCAATGGTGGCGTGCTGGCCCAGTAATAACCAAGAGGATAGAAAGTTTCGTCTGAATCACAACCAATTGGTGCGTCGGCCGTGCCCGCTGCAAAAGCAGGAGTCGCAATCAAAAAGAGCGCAAACCATACAATACGATTCATGGCTTCACCCCACCATTTGCTGGCACCGGTATAGCCGTTAAGCTGGACTCCAAATTTGACCAGAGCCGCTCAAAATCAAGGGCCCAAATGCGGTAAGGCTCAGTCGGAATATGAACTCCATTCTCTCCCACTAAGCTAAGCCCATTTAATTCGCGATATGCGACAAACCCCTTAGCTTCATTGCCCTTGAGTTGAATCCATCCTAAAGCAAGTCCTTGAGGAGTCCACACATTCCCCTTGCTCTCTAAGAGTAAAACAACCCACTCTCCAACCTTAGGAATAGGAGAGCCGGCAACATAAGATGTCATTCCGTTTTTAAGCTGACCACCAGGAACCACGACCGATACGGTAGCTCCCGGACTCACTCCCCGAAGACTACGAAACACGCGTACCTCTGCGGTAGTAAGCACACCGCCTTGAGGTTGGATCTGCGTGGATATGGAACTCACAGTCCCCATAACAATCGCATCACTTTTTTGAATAAGTTCTGCTTCACTGCTGACCTGAACCACAGCCGCAGAAGCAAGACTTGATCCCCATAACACCGCGAAAATGGTCAATGCCCTAATCATGCCCATCATCTCAATTACCCTCAAATTACAATATGCTTGAATGCATCTGCGCTTAGCCTACAACATCCCTAAAGCCACTTGGGTTTCATAGACCCCGTTACCCATACTTCTGCGGGCACACCCTCGGCGTAAATCTTTCCTTCTTTGTCGCGCTTCTTCGACTTACGGCACAAAAGTTTAAACGCGATATTCTCACCCACTGTGCCCGTGATTTTTGATTCCTTGCGGATCAATTTAAACTTCGCCATGGCGGGCATTCCACCAGACAAATATCTAAAGGAACACTTGGCACCTTTTTTCTTAAGCCCGACCACCTGCCCCTTTTTGACTTTCAGTTTGGCCTTTAGCTCAGTCGCAATGACCCATCCCTTAAAATCACCGTTTTTCGTCGTTAGTTTGAGTTCGTACTTCTTCTTCTTTTTGGTTACTTTTGTTTTCTTTAACGGAATCGACAAAATGGGTTCCGAGGTAACAAAATCAGCATCTCCCCATTCAAGACTTAGAGAGTCACTGATAGGCAGGTCTGCTAAATCTTTTTCACAGGCACTCTGAGTAAAAGCAAAACTCAATAAAAGAAAACCAAGGGTGCATCGATACAACTGTCGCGTCCTTTCAGTGAGTTCCAATGACGCCATCCTGAACAAGCTGCGCAAGAATACGCATCGTATCAAGTCGGTCCATTCCCGAAATGAGAAGAATATCTTGGAAACGGGATGCACCATCGACTTGCGATAAAATAAAACCCGCACGGTGGTCCAAGTCCTGCCAAACAAGTTGGTCGGGTGGTAATAAGACAACAGGTATAGCATCGAGGTTGCCACCAACCTTCGATTCGTACATTTTGATCAGCTTCTCACCGCAGGTCGCTCGCGCCTCAAGGGCTAGGCCATGCTCAGGCTCCAATTCAAGAATCTGTTCGACAATCTCCAATGCATCGGTCAAATCGTCTAGCTCGAGAAATTGCTTAAGCCTTGTTTCCAGTGCGCGAAGCCTCATTCCGGCTTCATCACCCACCACATACTCACCGGTTTCTGAAACGGCTTCGATAAGCGTGATGCCAGTGTTGGTAAACTCATCGCTTTCTTCAGCGGGTTCAGCTGCTCCCCAACCATCCAACATGTCAGAAGGCGGGTCAGGCGCGAGCACCAACGGAGCCATTCCCGGTTCTGTGGGCGCAGGCAAAACATTGTCCAACGCTTCAAACTCACTGGTCGGTGCATCCCCGTCAGCCTGTTCAAAATCTTCTGTATCCGTAGCATCAATAATGAGAGCAGATAGGTCACTGGTATCTGCAGCTAGCTGCTCATCGCCAGCTAGAGTGGGACCTTCCTCGTCAGGAACGGGAAGCTCCAAAGTTTCCTCGAGGTCATCATCGTGAAAATCGTCTTCTTCAGGTTCGGCGAATGGGTCATCAAGTCCTGCACGCTCTCCACCGGGGATATCAGCCGCGGAATAAGGTGCAGTATCAATATCCCAACCATCAGCGTTGGGCATAGGAACTGCCGGGTTCGTCACCTCAACCATCAAGTTTGGTTTCGTAGCTTCGACCGTGGGTTCACCAATATCTACATCAAAGCCATCATCGACTTCTTCCTTCTCACGAAGATAACTGGGTAAGCCGTAATAAACATAATCACGCGCACCACTTGAAACCTCTATCGGTTCTCGTGCTCGGCTTAGAACATGCTCGACACTCATGCCCAGTTCACTCTCAACTTTTTGTAAACTGTCGGGCGAGAGTTTTTCGACGTAGCGCAAATGACTAAGAACAGCTGGATCACCGGGGTAGCAGATCAATGCTTCCAACAACAAACGAACGGCAACCGTAACTTCACCTGCCGCAAAAAGTTCGACAGCTTGGTTGAGTTTTGGATTTTCACCGCCATCGCTCATCATCAATTTACCCGCGCATCCATTTGTTCGAGAAAACTGTCAATTCGATTCAACGCCCGCTTCGTTTCGTGCATGCGTGAAGTATCACCGCTATCGATAACATCCCGGCAACGATTCAATGCCTCATGCGTCTTGGCCACTGGCTCATCACCAACCAATTGAGCAATGCCCCGTTCCTCGAGCCCAGCCAAGCGGCTCTTCACACGCTGGAAATGCTCTTCCACTTCTGCACGCTGACTCTTCACGGCATCGGTTTCTACCGTCGCCAATAAATTTTGCTTGGTACGGTCCACCATCTCCCGAATTTCTTCATCCGTAAGACCGCTGGATGCAGTGACGGTCAAATTCTGCGACTGGCCTGTCTCCTGATCGCGCGCCGAAACACTCACCATGCCATCGGCACTGATTTCGAATTTAATATCAATCTTCAATTCACCGCGGCCCGCCTCCCGTAAACCATCCAAGAGAAACTCACCCAAGAGTTCGTTACGGTCGGCACGATTTGAACGGCCCTGCATGACCAAGATACGTACTTGCGTTTGGCCATCTTGGGCCGTCGTGAACTCTTTGGTTGCACTGGTCGGAATGGTTGTGTCACTGGGAATCACAATATCGAACAAGCCACCCGCAACCCCAATTCCTAAATCGTGACTTGTCACATCAAGCAGTAAGGTTTCAGCTGCACCTGCACCCAACAATGAGCCCTGAATAGCCGCACCTGCCGCAACAGCTTCGTCAGCGTGAACCCCACGGGTAGGAGCAATTCCAAAGAAATCACTGACCGCTTTGGTAATACGTGGAACCCGAGTCATTCCTCCAACCAAGATAACCGCATCCAAATCCGCGGA
>CAZZDT010000371.1:0-4670 GCA_964652435.1 uncultured Bdellovibrionales bacterium | reverse complement strand
CTATGTGAAGCCCAAGGCGGTTGTGAGTTTGCCCTCTATCTCGGCGACAACTTCTACGACGATGGTATCAACGAAGATCTCTGCCTTGATGACCCTCAGTTTTTAGAAAAGTTCGAATACCCCTACGCCAATCTCGACTTCCCATTTTATGTTGTGGCAGGCAATCACGATTACGGTGAACTCCCGATCGCTTTGGACAAAACAACTTGTGAAGTCGAGTACCACCAAGTCTCTGAAAAATGGTATTTCCCAGACCGGTACTACACCCTGGAAGTTGATAATGTCGGCCTCTTCGCTTTGGACACCAACGCATTGATGGTGGACCAATTGATTATTGGTGACGTTGATGCAGGCGAGCAACAAGACTGGTTCGACCAAGCCGTGGCAGAAAACAACTCGCTTTGGAAATTTGCTTTTGGCCATCACCCTTACCTATCCAACGGCCCCCACGGTAACGCCGGCAACTACGAAGGGCTTCCGATTTCATTGATCCCCATCGTCAATGGAAACAAAATCCAAGACTTCGTAGAAGAGTCCGTATGCGGCAAAATCGATATTTACTTCGCGGGCCATGACCACAGCCGCCAGTGGTTTGATGTAACCTGTGGAACCGAATTTGTAGTTTCCGGTGCAGGCTCCAAAACGTCTTCAATTGTAGGCCGAGACGACAATCCAACGCTTTACGAAGATGCTGACCTTCCTGGATTTCTCTACGTTGAAATCGATGCCAACCTTTTGGTGGGACGTTTTTTCGACATCAACGGAGACATGAACTTCGAACGTACAGTCCTTAAATAAGGCCAATTACGCCGCAAATTGGACAAACCCACCCCAGCCAGCAACCCTTAATGCATAGGCGTTAGGGGGAATATTGTTACGACCTGACGTATTGTTTGAGCAACTGCCTCAAGATGGGTTAAACAAGGCTCTGCATGGCTGAAAATACGTCCACACAATCGCAGCAGAAAGCGCGAAAAGGCTTACTTAAAGCAGCCATGAGCATGAGTGTCATCACCATGGTCAGCCGCGTTCTCGGCTTGGTGCGTGAGCAAGTAAGAGCCCATTACCTTGGAACCTCCATGGGCTCGGATGCCTTTGGCATAGCATTTCAAATTCCAAACCTACTGCGCCGACTTCTTGCGGAAGGGGCCATGAGCGCGGGGTTTATTCCCGTACTCAGCGAATACCGAGCCAAAGAAGGCGATGAAAAAGCTCTTAGCTTCGCTCGCAATTTTTTCAACTTGTCTCTGCTTCTCATGGTCATCGTCAGCGGCTTGGGAGCACTTGGTGCCGGTGTCATTGTCAGCTTGTTTGCTTGGCTTGGCGGCGAGCCCATTGCACCGGAAGCGCTCGAGCTTACCACCGATCTTACCCGGTGGATGTTCCCTTATATTGCTCTGGTATCCTGGGCAGCGGTTGCCCAAGGTATCCTCAACACCTTTAAAATATTTTGGGTAAGTGCCACCACCGCTGTACTCCTAAACATTGCCATCATTGGAGCAGCTCTGATGCTGGCCTCGGGCATGGAACAACCCGCATTCGCTTTTGCAATTGGCGTTTTGGTTGGCGGCGTCTTTCAATTTGGTTTTCAAATTCCGTTTGTCTACAAACTGGGGTTTCGCTGGAGGCCCGACTTTCGCCTCAGCGCTGGGGTCAAACGCGTGTTGGTCTTGCTGGTCCCCACCATTTTTGGAGCCGGCGTCTATCAAGTAAACGTTCTGGTGTCCCAGGCCATTGCTTGGGGCGTAGGCGATGGCGCAGTTTCAAGTCTGCAGTACTCTTCCCGGCTACTCGAACTCACCCTAGGGGTTTTTGCTGTAGCCCTATCCACAGTGATTCTTCCAGCTCTTGCAACCCACGTAGCCAAACAAGAAACCCAAGAAGTCAAAGATACCATTGGATTCTCTATTCGGCTCACCTGCTTTGTATGTTTTCCCGTCACCGCTGGTCTTTGGCTCACCCGCAACGAAACCATTTCCTTACTCTTTGAGCGCGGAACCTTCGATACCGAATCCACCAGCATGACCGCTTTCGCTTTAAACTTTCACATCATAGGGCTTACTTTTATCGCTCTAACCCGTGTGTTCGTTCCGGTATTCTACGCTTACAAAGACACCTGGCGCCCTCTCTGGGCTGCGGTGGTTAGTATGGTTGTGAATATCGCCGCCTGCTATCTGCTTACGCCTTACCTGGACCAAGGTGGTATAGCACTGGCCAATACACTCTCTGCGGGGGCGCACTTGGTGGTTTTAATGGCGCTGATGGGCAGCCATATTCTCGTTGGGGTAGACGCTAAAACCCTGGGCAGCATCTTACGTTCTCTCTTGGCCACGGCCGCTATGGCGGCAGGGGTTGTCGCTCTGCAAAACTATTTCAACACCGCTGCACTCACCGGCTTTACAAGCTTACTATTGCCTTACACTGTGATCTTGATCACAGCCATCGTCGTGTTTGTTCTAACCTGCGTTTTTGTTAAGCACCCCGAACTTACCGAAATCATAGGTATTGCCCGCCGAAGACGAAAATAGTGTAAAATTTATCGTAACGATCCCGGTTCTCATCTGTTAACCTCCTGTGGGACTCAAACACCTGAGTGGGAGAATGGGAATGAAGCGGGCTCAAACAATTTTACTCACAGCATGGCTCGTGGTGGCCGGCAGCGGTTGCGGCGAGGAACAAGACTTTGTCATCCGTCCTGCCAGCACCGATACTTTATCGCTCTCCCAATCAACCTATCAGCACGAATTAGGTATCAGTCCACACGCAGTTGCCTCGTCCACCGCACTGGGGACCATGTTGGCCAGTGACACGGGACTTTACCAGCTCAACACCTCCGGCATCTCCGCCATCGAAGAGAACCCAATTGTAGGCCTTGCCTCTTATGGAGAATCATTTATTTACGCAACTCATTCGTCTGTCTCAATTTGGGATGGAGTCATGATTGACTCTGGCCTCAATAATTTTTTCACGGATCCGCAGTTCACGGGGCTTGCAGTCTTTGGTGAGGACATCTGGATTGCCACCGCCCAAAGTGTCTTTTTACATCAAAACACTGGCATGATTGAGTTCCCAAACTTAAGCAATGTGACTCATTTCTCTAGCTTCGCAAGCTCCAACCAAATTGCTCTTTCCGGAAGCGATGGCTCCAGTTATCTCATCGAGCATTCCAATGGGGACTACTACGGCCAAAGCCTTGCCAATGAGCCCATTTCGAAAGCACTTATCGGCTCCCAAAATAGCATTTTGGCCCACGACAATGGAGCGCTTATCCAGCGTTTGCCGGGAGCCACAGAAAACACCGTAAGTTGGCATCCCGTTGCACTTACCACCGATGAACAAGACCCTGGCGAACAAGGCGTTCTACAAATGCTCAGCGATCCACAAACAGGGGCAACCTGGCTTAGGACCACAAGTGGGCTCAAACGCCTACAACAAGACAGGGTCTATACCATGGAGCTGCCTTCCACAGATGCCATGTTGATTGGAGTAGCCGACGATGCAAGCGTGTGGCTTTCCGACAACTCGGCCATCTACAAACTCGAGGGTGATAGCGAACCGGTAACCTTTGCTGGAAACATCAGTGCATTCAGTGAAACCAACTGCGCCGAATGCCATGCACCTGGCGGTCCTGCCCACGAAATCCATACCTATGAACAATGGGTTGCCGAAATCGACGAAATTATTGAAGCCATTGAAAGTGGAACCATGCCCGCAGGAGGCAATGAACTCAAAGGCGCAACGGTTCAACTTCTTTACCAATGGATGGAGGATGGCCTACGGCCATAAGGAGAGAGTAAAATGCGGCTCACATTATGGACATTGATACTGAGTACAGCCCTCAGTAGCCCATGCCTGGCTCAAGTATGTGAAGAAGATGCTTTGCAATCGTCTTTGCAGTACCTACGTCGCCTAAGCATTGACTTAAAAGGTACCCTTCCAAACTTGAATCAATTGGAAGAAGTGGTGAATACAACCATGGTGCCGGATGCCTTGGTTGAGGATTTGCTCAACTCCGACGCATTTATCCAAGAGATGCGCAACTACCATCTGCAACTGCTTTGGACGAATATCTTATCTCAAAGATTTACCGCCGGTGTATGGATTTTACGCAAAGGCCGCGCCGCCGATGGCACAGATGCTTATTGGATAAGAGCCAATGGTCGCTCATCGCGTTATCGAGGTGGACAGATTGCCTGCAAGAATGAACCAGCTGAGTTTGATGCGGAAGGAAATATTCTAACAACCCCCTATCCAGGCGACCCTACCATGCGGCAGGAAGGCTATGTGGAAGTGGAACCATGGTGGGCCCCCGGAACCACGGTCAAAGTCTGTGCCTTTGACGCGCAGACCAACTTAGAGGGTGCCAATCCAAGCAACAACAACCCCGACCGAATGGCTAATTGTTCAAGCCAAAATGTCGGTACCTGCGGTTGCGGTGAAAATCTTCAATGGTGCCACGCGAATGACCCGGCTACCGATAAAATTCTTGCCGCTTCCATGGCCGAACAGATGCTTCGTTACATCGACAACATCATTCGAAACGACCGGCCCTACACCGATATCCTTTTGGGAACAGACGCCGAAATCAATGGGCCTATTTCCCACTGGTTACAGCACCAGACGCAAAACGGCGGTAATATCTTTATTACTGGCAGCGAGCAAAATCACGA
>CAZZDT010000370.1:0-4678 GCA_964652435.1 uncultured Bdellovibrionales bacterium | reverse complement strand
CCCAAGAACAATTAGAACAACTTCTGAACAATCACTTTGCATCGCGGCAAAGTCCCTTGCTGATTGCTAGACTCGAGCCCAACGCCACCGGCTACCATGAAGTACAACGAGGTTTCGTTGTGCCACCGGTTTGGCCACATCTTAGTCCCGCCCCAAAACCTTTGTCGTAACTTCATCTGGACTCACCGACCAAAGTAAATAACCAGCCTCCTCAGGACGAATCTGCCATCCATCGGCGGTTCTCTGCATCGCAAAGGATGCCGAGGGAGCCCCTTGAACCCAAGGTTCATGATTAAGTTGCAGTGAGCGATGTAAATGCCCAAACCCAAGAGCTTTGATCTGGGGGTATTGCTTCATTCGTTCCCAGAATGACTCTCGATTGGCCAAACCAATGGAATCAAAAAACTCGTCTCCGGTGTTTAAAGGTGGATGATGCATAAACACAATAATCGGGCGTTGCGCATGAGCATCACATTGCTCTTCGAACCACGCCATACTGGCTGCACTTAAGCCACCACCATCACAGCCAGGCACATGGGTATCCAACCCAAGAACTGCAACATCCTGTAAAAGAGTGGAAAAGCACATCGCCGGACTGCTTGCTTCTAGACGCTCTGCGAACACCTCACGCATCAAACCAGGGTTATCGTGGTTACCCGGCACCAACCAATACGGCCACTCCTGCCTATCTAGAATTTCTCGAAGCCGCTCGTAACTTTGTTTGGATTCGTCGTGAGCAATATCACCCGTGAGCACAATACCATCCACCGGCGCTTGCCCCCTGAGATGCTCAAGCATTTTATCCAGTTGTTGCCAGCAATCGACGCCCTTGGACAAACCGTCTTGAACACTCGAAAGATGCAAATCAGAAAGCTGAGCGATTCGGCACACCCGGGAGGACATCAACGAAGCTCCGCCAATCTTTCGATACGCGTTAAAATCGGTGGATGGGTATAATTTAAAAATACAGTCAATCGGTGCGGAGTTAGATTTCCCAGATTGGCAACGCTTAAGGTTTTAAGACCTTCAATCAATGACGCCGGGGTACCGAGGGTTTGGGCTGCAAATGCATCGGCTTCAAATTCATTGCGCCGACTCCAGGCATTTTGTGCGATGCCGAGAAAAAAGCTGATGGGTGAATAAAGCAGCGAAAAGAATACCAACCCAGCGTGAGCAGAAACAGTTTCAACCTGAAACGCTTCAAATAAACCTTTCTCCGAAATAAACAGAGATAAAAGGGCAAAAAGAACGCCAATCTGAACAATGCTCATCACGGTTCCCTGCACAATGTGTTTCTTTTTGTAGTGCCCAATCTCGTGTGCCAAAATTGCGACCAACTCTTCTACACTGTGCTTTTCCACCAACGTGTCATAGAGCGCGATTCGCTTGTTCTTTCCAAAACCGCTGAAGTAAGCGTTGGAATGCCCGGAACGTTTGGAGCCATCCATCACAAAGACACCAGTTAACGGAAAATCGACCTTAGAAGCGTAGGCACTTAGAGCTTCCTTGAGTTCTCCTTCGGGCAATGGCTCAAACTTATTGAAAAGCGGCGCGATAAAACTTGTGAAAATAGGAGGCAACACCAAGATAAAGACGCTCACAATTCCCCAAGCCCACAGCCAGGCGAACTCCCCGGCTTCTTGAAAGAAATACAAAATACCGCTCAATAAAAGTCCGCCAAGAAGTGCGATTAAAAGATAGGACTTGATCTTATCCTTCAAGTACATCCCCACCGTCATTTTATTGAAACCAAAATCCTCCTCGATAACAAAAGTATGATAAAGCGAAAATGGAATGGAGACGATGTCACTCAATAAAAAGAGAACACCAAAAAAGACGAGGCCAGTCCCAAGCTCTCCAAAACCCAAAGTTCGAGTCCAAACATCAACAAGGTGAAAGCCGCCGCCCAGAATAAACGCCAAAGTGACCACCAATGAGAAGGTAGCGCTTACCATGCCAAAACGTCCGTTGGCACGAGCGTACTCTTGAGAGCGTTTGTACTTATCCTGGTCGTAATACCCTTTGAATGCCTCCGGCAATTCCGGCTGCAAAGACCGCAGATTAAGACCTCGCGCAGTAGCTTGTATAAGATAGTCGAGGACCAGTGTAACCAATATGACAACCAAATAAATATTCACGGAATCCACCAATTCTCACTAGGACTTCTTAAAATGAATAACCTTTTTCTGAGGCGATAAAGTTAGCTCATCTAACACGGTACCGGAACGCATGCTCAACATCGTCCAAATAGCCTCAGCCACATCATTTGGCAAAATAGCGTTTTCATGGGAGGGGCCAGGCTCAAACCGCAACCCATCAAAAAAGTCGCTACGTACCATTCCCGGATGAATCATCCCAATGCGCACATTTACTGAAGCACATTCTTCCCTTAATGATTGTGCAAACCCGCGAAGTCCAAACTTAGCGGCGCAATAAAGACTCCCCTGCTGTCCACCCCGAAGAGACGCCTCTGAGCCCATCAAAATGATATCCCCCGAGCCTGCTCGTTTTAACTGCGGTAAAAAAGCCCGAACAACAAAGATATGACTCATGAGATTAAACTCAATGCTCTCTCGAATCTGTTGAAACGAGAATTGCTCCAAGCCACCGAAAGAGCCTCGACCAGCATTGGACACCAATGCATCTACATCGGGATGATTTTTTGCCAATTCAGACAATTTCTTTTCAAGACTGCCTAAATCCGACAGGTCCAAATCGATGCCCGTATATTGGGGATGTTCAATACCGTTTTGATGGTCTCGACCCACACCGACGACTTCGCATCCCTGCGCCAATAGTTTTTCAGCCGTCGCGCGGCCAATTCCCCGGGTCGCCCCTGTTATCAATACCTTAGTAGGTCTTGTCATCCCGGTCCTCCTGGGGTGCACGCAAAGAACTTCGAGTCTGGTATAAATCGTTCCAACTCTTCTCGGCAATAATCAGCCATTTCATCTTCTACAGCCTTTGAATAAGAAACCATTTGAGGTCCCTTTTCCAAGGGCCCGGCAAATAGACGCTCTTTGGGATAAAGCTTCTTTATTTTTTCAAACATGGCTGGGGGAAAACGTAACGGACCAAAGCTAACGGAATGCACTGCATCCTGATCGATTGCTTGGAAAACGTCCCGGAAGAGTTCACGATAAGAAGCTTGGTAATTTTCATGGTAGACTAAAGGGTCAAACCTTAAGCCAATCCGCCATCCCGCTTCGGATAATTTTACCATTGCTGCGATACGGCTTCGAATGGGTGCCGCACCGTGTTCCAAAGCTCGGGCTACTTCGTCCGGAATCATACTGAAAGCCACAATGCAGTTATCGGTCGGCTCGACAGATAACAGAGACTTAATGTTAACGCTTTTGGTTCGGAGCTCCATGAAAGCAGATGGGTTTGCCCGCATAAATGGAATAAAGTCCGTAGCAAAGTCTGAGACATTTTCTAAAGCCAACGAATCGCAGTCGTACCCCGAAAAGAAATAAACAGGCTCACCAGCAGGATGCTTCTCTATGGTTTCTTTCATGCTCGACTGAAAATCTTCATAGTTCACAAAAAGCAGATAATTCGCCGACCGATACATGCCTTGAAGAAAACAGTAACGACAGTCGTAGAGACAATTCAGCATATGAGAAAAATAATAATTGTGGTGTCCACCCACCCCGTAGCCCTCAGGGGTTGGCAAAACAAAATTATCAAACTTCCTTGCTAAAATCAGTGCCGGTGCTTGCTTCTGTAATCGAAAATTTTGGGAGGCCCGGTTAAAAACTTCTCCGTATCTCTCACACTCAATGACCGTGGCTTTCGAAAACCGTTCCAGAATACGCTGGGCTCGGGGATGGTCTCTCGCCTCCCGTTCAACATAAATCGTATCAATCATCGTTCGCCCCATGCGACCGGAAGTTCTGCTATATAGTCCGAAAGACGCTGAAGATACTCTTTGCTTCCTTGAACGTCTGCCAATAACCCTAAGATGGGCCCAGAACTATCTGTCATGGCCCAATAGCGCTTTATCAAAGCCCGCAGTTGATGCGTTTGAGTAACAGAAAAGCGAAAAGATGCCGTAATGGTTTGCTCCCATTCCGACGGCGGTAAGCCATCATCTCCGATATCCCGCAGCTTAAGAAGTTGAAGCTGAAATGCATCGATAATATCCATGGCATCCCCAATCCATTGCTTCACCTGATGCTTATTGATTGCTTTAATATCTTCTTTCGAGTTGTCCGATACAATCTTGATACTTTGGACCAACTCCAAGGGACTGAACTTTGCAGCCATCTCAAAAAATCCAGCGGCTTCCATATCAAAGAGATCATCACCGGGGTAGTCGAGTTCCGGCTGATCTACAGTCACAAGTCCTGCAGAACCACAACCAGTAAACTTCATGGCCCCCGGGTACCAAACCTTGCCTGTGCTGCGCGCACTGACTTTATGAATTCGCCAAACACTGCCCAGCTGAAAGCCCCCGGAGCCTGCGATGCCAACATTAAGAAAAACCATGGCCGACTCAGAAGGTAAACGCTCAGCGATAAAAACAGTCGCCGCCGCCGCCGCACTTCGCCCTATTCCTGAGATCACCAAACCATGATTCCTCTCAGAATTCGCGTATAACTTGAATGGATGGTCACAAATTAACTGGAGTTTATAATATTCGATAATAGAACTGGCTTCACTGGGCAGAGCAACA
>CAZZDT010000369.1:0-4686 GCA_964652435.1 uncultured Bdellovibrionales bacterium | reverse complement strand
GCCTTAATCGAGAGAGATGGCCGAACGTGGCATGAAGAAGGTGATGAGTAATGAATCAAGAACGAGAAACTGATATTCGGCGCAATTTTGAGTCCAGGGATAACATGGCGCAAACATTGGCCACTCTTGTTGCTGGGAAGCTTCGAGACGCCATAGAAACGCGCGGGGACGCTTGTCTTTCGGTAGGCGGTGGCAGATTTCCCAAGCCGTTTTTTAAGGAGCTGTCTCAAAAAGAGCTGCCTTGGGAAAAAGTAACGGTGGTGTTGGGTGATGAGCGATGGGTGTCCCCAGAGGATGATGCCAGCAACGAAAAACTCGTGCGCGATAATCTTTTACAAGGTCCGGCGGCTGTGGCGTCTTTCATTGGTTTGAAGACAAGCGACAGTGAGCCATCGTCCGGAATGGCCGAGATTGAGAACCGCTTGAAAGCCTTGCCGGAGTTCATCGATGTGACGGTCGTGGGAATGGGTGAAGATGGTCATACGGCCTCACTCTTTCCGTCCGCAAGTTCGAGCGAATTGAGTCAGGCTTTGAATCCTGCCAATCATGAGAAAGCTGCCTTGATGCATCCTACGGTGTCTGATGTTCCTCGGATTACCCTCACGCTCCCGAGGCTTATGGCAAGCCGTTGGGTGGTGGTGGCAGCGCCGGGCGACGGAAAATTGAGCACATTTGAGAAGGCTATGAGCGGGGATGATATTCTGGCGATGCCGGTTCGGGCGCTCCTGCAGCAAGTGGATACTCCCGTAGAGTTTTGGTGGGCCCCCTGAGGAGGACATGACAATGAATCCGACATTAAAAGAAGTGACCGACCGTATTATTCAGCGGTCGAAATCCACCAGGGCAGATTACCTGGCGCGAATGGAGGCGGCCACCATTCAGGGCCGTTATCGCAATGGGCTTTCCTGTGGGAATCTCGCGCATGGCTTTGCCGCCTGTGGCGAAACCGCGAAAAAAGGATTGCGAAGTAAATCCACCCCGAACGTGGCCATTGTTTCCTCCTACAACGATATGCTCTCGGCTCATAAACCCTTTGAGAGATTTCCCGATTTGATACGAGACGCCGCGAAGAACAGTGGAGGGGTGGCACAGTTTGCCGGTGGTGTACCGGCTATGTGCGACGGGGTTACTCAGGGCCAGCCGGGAATGGAGTTATCTCTGTTTTCTCGAGACTTGGTCGCTATGTCCACGGCAGTTGCACTTTCTCACAATATGTTTGATGCGGTTTTATGCCTGGGTGTCTGTGATAAGATTGTGCCTGGATTACTCATTGGTGCGCTTTCCTTTGGCCATCTGCCCACAGTGTTTGTTCCCGCGGGCCCGATGCAATCTGGACTTCCAAACAAAGAAAAAGCGCGAATTCGGCAGCTCTACGCCGAAGGAAAAATCGGTAAAGATGAGCTTTTAGAGGCTGAGTCCCGTTCGTACCATTCAGCCGGGACGTGTACTTTTTACGGTACCGCAAATTCAAACCAGATGATGATGGAACTGATGGGGCTTCATGTACCGGGCTCAGCGTTTATCCAACCGAAAGACCGTTTGAGAGATTACCTAACCGTAGAGGCAACCGAGCGGGCACTGGCTATGGTGCATGGTGGGGAAGACTATCGGCCTTTGGGGAAAATGGTGGATGAACGGGCAATTGTGAACGCTATTGTTGGGCTGCTGGCCACCGGCGGTTCTACGAATCACACGCTGCACTTGGTGGCGATTGCCAAAGCGGCCGGTGTGATTGTGAATTGGGATGATTTTTCGGACTTATCCGAAGCAGTTCCATTGCTTGCGCGGATTTATCCGAATGGGCCTGCGGACGTAAATCATTTTCACAGTGCCGGTGGGCTTGGGTTTGTGATCCGTGAACTTCTTGATGCCGGTCTTTTGCATGGTGACATTCTAACGGTAGCACCGGGTGGCTTTCGCGATTACACCGCACATCCAGCGCTTCAGGATGAAGCATTGGTTTGGGAAGCGTTGCCAGTTGAAAGTGGTGACGACGAGATTGTACGGCCGTACGCTGAGCCATTTCAGAGCAATGGCGGCATGTCGGTGTTAGATGGAAATCTTGGGCGTGCGGTTATGAAGACTTCGGCCGTCTTGCCGGAGCATTGGACGGTTGAAGCACCGGCACGGGTCTTTGATTCGCAACGGGCGATGCTGGAAGCGTTTGAGAAAGGCGAACTGAATCGAGATGTGGTTTGTGTTGTGCGCTATCAGGGGCCGCGAGCTAACGGTATGCCGGAGCTGCACCGGTTAATGCCTTCTTTGAGGGTATTGCAGGCACGTGGCCACAACGTTGCCTTAGTAACCGACGGTAGGCTCTCAGGGGCATCTGGGAGTGTTCCCGCTGCTATTCATGTCACCCCCGAGTGCCTCTTGGGAGGACCGCTGGCGCAGGTGCGCGATGGAGATGTGATTCGTGTGGATGCTCGAAGCGGCACGTTGAAAGTGGTCGGTGAAAACTTGAATCTAAGTGCACGCTCTGAAAAGGCGCCAGACTTGAGCGGGAATCAAATGGGAATGGGTCGCGAGCTTTTTCATGGCTTTAGGGATATCGCAGGTGGAGCCGAACAAGGGGCCATGGTTTTCTCTTTGACCCGTGAGGAGGCAAGTCATGTCTAAAGTGCAGGAAATTCTAACACGGGCGCCCATTCTGCCGGTTCTGGTGATCGAAAGAGTGGAAGATGCAGTGCCTTTGGCGAAGGCATTGGTGGCAGGTGGTTTGCCGGTGCTTGAGGTTACGTTGCGAACAGACGCTGCGTTGGAGTCTATTGCTCAAATCAAGGGAGAGGTCGAAGGCGTTATTTGTGGGGCGGGTACGGTCAATCATGCTGGATTTACCGACGCTCTTAAAGATGTGAAAGCAGACTTTGCAGTCTCGCCTGGTTATACGAAAAGTTTAAGCGATGCCTTAAGAGCAGCTGATATTCCGCTTGTTCCTGGGGTAGCAACGGCTTCCGAGTTGATGGTCTGTCTTGATGATGGTTATTCATGCTGTAAATTTTTTCCAGCGGAAGCCATGGGCGGTGTGAAAACCTTGAAGTCGCTTAGCGGGCCGTTTCCCCAAGCTCGGTTTTGTCCAACCGGAGGAATCACACCCGAGAATCTTTCCGATTATCTCTCGCTGAATTCGGTGTTAACCGCCGGGGGAAGCTGGGTCGCTCCAAAAGAAGCGGTTGCCCGTGGTGATTGGAAATTCATTGAATCTTTGGCATCAAAAGCCGTGGGAATAGCCACTTGATTGGCAAGGAACATCTCTAGGGAGCGGTGCGAACCACTCGTAAACCAAGGCCGTTGTATTTTCCATTAGGCGAGTGAGGCAGGCGGCTTACTGAGCGGGCGTCAATGGGGTAGGAATTCTTATCTCCACCTTTTTTTACGCGGTCATCGCCGGTCTCAGGGCCTCTGATTTCGTCAGGGTCGTATTCGTTACCTTTGTCATCACGAATGATGCCCATGTCATCGGGTACAAACGAATTGTACCAATCCCAAACCCATTCGGCGACGTTGCCATTCATATCGTAGAGGCCCCAAGGATTTGGGTCTTTTTGGCCAACTGCTTGGACCACCTCATTGCTGTTGTGGCAGTACCATCCAATCGAGGCAAGGTCTGTATTTTCAGTGCACTCGGTCGAGGAGAGGCCATCCTGATTTGCGCCAGTATAGTAGGGAGTATTTGTTCCGGCCCGAACCGCGTATTCCCATTCCGCTTCGGTGGGTAGACGATAACCAGAGCATTCAATGTCGGGAAATTCTATGACCACGGGCTCGAAAGTAGCTGTTGTGGTGGTCAGGGTATAGCAGGGGGTGAGCCCGACCGCCGTCGATAATTGGTTAGAGTAATCGATGGCATCAAACCAGGTTATGTTTTCAACTGGACAGTCTCGCCAGCATTCATCCGGACAAGGCTTGGTGTCAGTTTTACAGGCATCGCAACCTTCGTGACATTGTTTATATTCGGATGGCTTGGTGCCCATGAGGTCATACCATTCACCCTGGGTAACTTCATGTGTCATTATGAAAAAGGAGTGCTTTATGTTGACGGTTCTTGGTGCTGAGCCGGCCAGTAAGTCATCGCCCATTGTAAAGGAGCCTGGAAGAATCAGGGTATAGCCTTGTTCTGTGATGCAGTTGCTTGAACAGCCGTCGCCATTGACTTCATTACCATCTTCGCAGCTCTCTACTGCTGACTGAATCTCATTGTCGCCGCAAAAACCAACCCGCTCGCAAGTCTCGGAGCAGCCGTTGCCGTCGTCAATTCGGTTACCATCGTCGCAAGCCTCGTTTGAGTCGACCACTCCATCTCCACAGGTTGGTTCTGTACAGTTTTCTCGGCAGGCATCAATCAGTGTATTGGAGTTGTTCTTACCCCAGTCGCATTCTTCCAGAGGGTCTTGGACCCCATCACCACAGTTTAGAGAGATACAAGTGCCGTCTTCGCAGGACCAGCCTTCTGGGCATGTCTTCGTTTCACCGTCGGAGCAAGCTAGGTTTGCACCCGCAGGTGTGTCCCAATTGAAACACGCGTAAAGTGTGCCGCAGCAAATGAAGAGGACAAGTGCGCGAAGGATCTTAGTGAGCATCATCAACGTCCTCCCAATCCGTGAGGGCGTAGAGCGCTCCAAATGCGGCGCCGAAGAGGGCACCCGTGATTAGAAAGGTATGGCTTGAGGTTTCCAGGGCTCTTCC
>CAZZDT010000368.1:0-4709 GCA_964652435.1 uncultured Bdellovibrionales bacterium | reverse complement strand
GCATGTTGCCCTTTGCGTCGGGTACTTGCTCTTCGCAATAAGCATCCAAGAGATAAACCAACACACCACGAGTCGCTCCAGCAGCCGGCTCAATAACATACGGGGTGTAACGCCAGCCGTTTTTCCCGGTCTCGGGGTCCTGCTTTTGCGGATCAAAGTAACTTAACTTCGCACCAGAATGCTCGGCATGCTTGTTCAAGTCGTAGTTTGTGCGGCTTGCAATGCCTTCCAGCTCATCGAAGCCCCACGGGTACTCATATTCCACGTCGTAGCAGCGGTCGGCATAGTGAGCCAGTTCATCATCGTCATGTGGACGTGTCATGAACTTCTCAGGGTGGTTCGCATAGGATTTCCACCAGTCCAGACGCAGTTTACGCCAATACTCCAGCCAATCCGTTTGGCTTCCTGGCTCCACAAAGAATTCCATTTCCATCTGCTCAAATTCACATGAGCGGAAGATGAAATGCTCAGTCGTGATTTCGTTGCGGAAACTCTTACCCATTTGTGCAATCCCAAATGGCACTTTCATGGATTGTGTTTGTTGCACGTTTAGAAACTGTACAAACATGGCCTGAGCAGTTTCCGGACGCAGATAAACAGCGCTGTCTTTTACGATTTTCTCGAGGCCTTCTCGGAATTCACGGCCCTCTTTGTCTCGGTTCTCTTCCGCGTAACGCGCGATATCACCCAAGGCATCCACGGATCCGATCTGCGTTCTAAACATCAAGTTAAACTGACGCTCATCACTTAGAAAGGGGCTGCCGAAGGTTGGGCTCACATAGCCGCGGTAAGGAAAAGTCTTCTCCGCCTCGGCGGCACCGTCCGCAAAAAAGCCAACCGTGTTTTCGTCGATGACCTTCAACCCGTTTAAAGTTTTGCCATCACGCTTCAGGGTGATTTCGAACCGCTCTTCAATGGCCTTCTGATAGGTCTTCGCCTGGCCCTTATCAGCACATTGGATAGGAAGCTCATCACCGGGTCCTGGGGTCGGCGCTTTATCGGCCCGAAAACGCTCTTTGCTTATTAAACAATCCACCAATGGATCCGAAAAGCCGGCCAAGTGTCCGGAGGCATGCCACACTTTGGGGTGCATCATGATGGAGGCGTCGATTCCCACAACATCTTCACGCTCGTGAACCATGGCTCGCCACCACTCGTTCATGAGGTTCCGTTTCAGCTCGACACCAAGCGGACCATAATCATAGGCACTTTTGAGGCCACCGTAGATCTCACTGGACTGGAAAACGAACCCACGTCGCTTACAGAGACCCACTATTTTTTGCATTAAATCGGCTTCACCGGCCTTCTTGTCGCTCATTTGCTACCTCCACGAGTCTGGGCCACATAATCTAAAAGAACGCGTCTTTCCAGAGGCTTGCAGGTATTATTGGTTGCGAATCAAAGAGATCTTGCGGTTACCTAATTAAAAGACTTGTACACAGGCCATAAATTAGGCAATTATCCCGGGTCAGTCGTTCGCCAGAACGTAAACCATCTATGGAACAGAGCGTAGTCCTATGAACAAGAAGACCCTTGAAAAGTTTAAGAAATTACTAACCGAGGAACGTGACGGCTTGATTCGCAAAGCCAACGACACACTCAACCGCGATGCAGCCCTTGATCCCAATGAGATGCCTGACGAGATTGACCAGGCATCCGCAGAGTACAACCAATCGTTTATTTTCCGAATTCGAGATCGCGAGAAGTACTATCTCTCGAAAGTCCAAAAGGCCTTGGCCAAGATTGAAGCCGGTACTTTCGGGATCTGTGAAGCTTGTGAAGAGCCTATCGCCCTGAAGCGTATGGAAGCGCGTCCTGTGACCACCCTTTGCATCCGCTGCAAAGAAGAGCAGGAAATGGAAGAGCGCAGCTACAATTGATTCGCTTAGGATGGGCCCAATCGGGCCCAATCCGTCATCTCTCTACTCGATATTCGCCACCTGCTCCTTGAAGCGCTCAATTGCCGTCTTCAAGGTGACAACATGCCGCGCCAAGGCTACATCGCCACTTTTCGACCCAATCGTATTCGCCTCGCGAAGCATTTCCTGAGCAAGAAAATCTAAGGTACGGCCCACTTCCTCGCCTTGTTCGAGAAGTTCTGCAACCTGCTTCAAATGAGCATCCAAACGGTCGACCTCTTCGCGGATATCACTTCTATCAGCCATAACCGCCACCTCACGAGCAACCACCGCGTCATCGAGGTCTGCTCCGCTGCCTTCAAGAAGCGCAGCCAAACGTTCCTTCAAGCGGTCCTGATAGGACGCTACCACCTCACTGGTTCGCTCTCCCACAGCAATGCGTTCAGCCGCAATATCGTTGCA
The DNA here is from genome assembly GCA_964652435.1 of uncultured Bdellovibrionales bacterium. GTDB lineage: Bacteria > Myxococcota > XYA12-FULL-58-9 > XYA12-FULL-58-9 > JABJBS01 > JABJBS01. Next base: position 2,388 of record CAZZDT010000368.1, on the reverse strand, counting down.
CAACCCGGCCACCACATTCTTTAACTCAAGACCTTCGCGCTCACGCATCGCTACCAAACCATCTACTGCGCCCTCGAGCGCTTGCTTAATCGCGTCCAATACCTCTGGTTCGAGCTCCCGCCGTGACTTGCCACCAATGACACCAGGCAATTGAGCTACCGCTTGTAAAGGCAGCCCGAGCCGCTCCAGAATGTCTTTATAAGCCTGGGCGATGGTTTCATCGACCGAAACCAAATCCTCTGCGTTTTTGTACTCAAGAAAAACATGAATATTCACGCTGCCCCTTCGCAGGCGCGTCTTAACCAGCGGCTCAAGCTCATGCTCATACCGGTTTAAAACACCTGGGCCTTTCCAAGAAAGCTTTAGGAAACGTCCATTAACGCTTTTGGCCTCCACCAGAACTCTTGCCTGCTCCGTCTCAACCGTATGGGCACCAAAACCCGTCATGCTCTTTGTCATTTACATCACCCTTCTTTGAAACTCGCGCAGCCACAGATTTTAGCTCGGCTCGTGAGAAGCGTCATTCCCACTTCCTGCCTCTGCTTCGCTTCCTTATCGAGTACGCTATGTGATAAACCACCAATATGTCTCGATGGGTTATTTTCCTACCTATTTCACTGCTCCTTAGCAACCTGGGTTGTTCACCGGATGCGCCAAGGCCTGCCAGCGCAGCCGAAGCTGTGAGCTCCAAGAATCGATTCGACATCTCCAACCTAAAGCTTCAAGAAGGAACCGGTGAGCAAATGGTATGGCAGGCAGTCGCGGCTAAGGCCACTGGCGACCTTCAACAAACTGAAGTGGAAGAACTCACCGTTACCCATAAGGTGGAGGGCGCCACCAACACAGTGGTTCTTAAGGCTCCCCAAGGAAAACTCTCACCATTGACCCATGACGCCCTTCTCAATGAGGCTACTGTACAAGATAGCTTTGAGCGAAGCATGAAAATGCCTACCCTTGCCTATGACCGCGCCTCCGAAACCATCGAAGGGTCGGGACCGGTTGAAATCGCGGGCCCAGGCTTCTCTCTGACAGCCGCTAAACTCAATTATCAGTTAAAAAACGGTAAACTCGTGCTCTCCGGGCCCATCCAAGGTGAGGTCCTTCTCACGTCTAGCAATCCTCAATCCGGACGTTAACACTTCGAAGGCCCTTCGCTTCTAGGGCAGCCCGTAAACGCCCCGCCTCGCTCTCCAGAAGCCGGCGCAAGTCCACATCGCCGCCCACATGAAAGACCGCTTCCACGCCTCGTTTTCCCACGGAGATACTGCACCGCAAATTCTCAAAAAGTTCGTCTGAGATCATGAGTTCAAAGGTAGCCACACCGCTCTCAGAAGTAGAAAAAAAGGCTTGCTGAGCGGCTTGTGCCAACACATCCGCCTCGGCCCGTTCAGGCTGGGATGGCGTGGGTGCGGATGGTCTAACGCTGGCGGCACCGGGCGGAGGCCTTGCTAAAATGGGCTCTTGCGCCGTCTCAGGCTCTTGTGCCTCGCGTTCCAGACTTGCCCAGGCTATTGGGTATTTCCGGCCCCGAGCCTGTTCTTGGACCGCTTGAGCCAGGTGACTCCCAAGTCTTTTCGCTAATCCGTCATCCTCACCTATCATATTTTCATTTTGCGATGGCTTTGACGCCGAGTAAAGGGACCTCTTGGGGCAAAATGGCCAGAATCTATTGACATAGGCGCCATGGCTGCATAATACCTCCCTCGGATGGCGCGATACCCAAGTGGCTAAGGGAGCGGTCTGCAAAACCGTTATTCACCGGTTCGAATCCGGTTCGCGCCTCCACCTTCTACTCCCAAACCGAATCCCGATAACGAAACCAAAGTTGGCCAGTTTTACTACGGCTTCTTGTGTCTGCACGACCAAAAAAAAACCTCCGTATCAGGAGAAAGGGTCCCGATACGGAGGTTATAAATAATCACATTCAGTGATTAAACTTAGAACGCTTCGTCGAAGGCTACTTCACCCTCTACACCAACCTGATAAGCCGCTACGCGACGCTCAAAGAAGTTGGTAAGTTCCTGAACATCCTGCAGCTCCATGAAGCTGAATGGGTTCTTAGAACCAAAGTGCGGTGTAAAGCCTAGATTCACCAATCGCTGATCTGCAACGTACTCAAGGTATTTGCGCATATCTCGAGTCGACATTCCGCTCACACCCTCTTTCAGGAGGTCTTCAGCGAACTGCATTTCACAATCAACAGCTTCCGTAAGCATCTCAACGACGTCTGCCTTGAACTTATCGTCGAAAAGCTCAGGCTGCTCTTGGCGCACAGTCTCGATGACTGAGAACGCGAACTGCATATGGCAACTTTCATCGCGGAATACCCAGTTGGTCCCAGACGCCAAGCCGTGCAAAAGGCCCTTTGAACGCAAAAAGTAGACATAT
>CAZZDT010000367.1:0-4717 GCA_964652435.1 uncultured Bdellovibrionales bacterium | reverse complement strand
TGGCTGGGCCACTGAGGACAGGGTGCGTTGAATATGCGAGTACTCTGCGGGCACCTTTTTCTTTCAGTGCGCGAGCCGCTTCAGTCAGCGTTCCTGCTGTATCAACCATATCGTCGAGTAAAATTGCATCGAGACCTTCAACTTCACCAACGATGTTCATGATTTTCGCGATGTTTGCTTTAGGTCGACGCTTATCAATGATTGCCAATCCCATGCCCAAGCGCTTCGCGTATGAACGTGCACGCTCAACACCACCTGCATCCGGAGAAACAATCACAGCTTCATCGCAATTTTCGAATTCTTCTCGCATATGACCCAGCAAAACTGGCTTGGCGAAGAGGTGATCGAAAGGAATATCGAAGAAGCCTTGGATTTGACCGGCATGTAAATCGACAGAAAGAACGCGGGACGCGCCAGCTGCACAAAGAAGATCGGCAACCAATTTAGATGTAATTGGTGTTCGCGGAGCAACTTTACGGTCCTGACGGGCATATCCGTAATAAGGAATCACCGCACAAATGGATTTTGCTGAAGCGCGCTTTAAAGCGTCGATGGTAATCAGCAATTCCATCAAGTTTTCATTGGCTGGCGTGCAAGTGGACTGAACAATGTAAACGTCTGAATTTCTTACGTTTTCGCCCACTTCAACGTACATTTCACCATCGGAAAACCGCATAGAGCGCATGGCGCCGAGCGGTACATCGAGAAGCTCAGAGATCTTGAGGGCTAAGTCCGGATTGGACGTCCCTGGGAAAACCTTAATGCTCTGCTCATTCGGCATGGCGTTGTGATCCTCGATCTCCGAGATTGGTGAAAAAGAATGGTTGGGGTACTAGGACTCGAACCTAGGAATGCCGATACCAAAAACCGGTGCCTTACCAACTTGGCGATACCCCACCAAATCTACCCGATTCCACAATGAAATCAGGAACCTAGAGCAGCGCTTAATGAAGCCTTGAGATTATTACCTCTCAGCTCACCTGAAGCGGGAACGCCTCAGCGCGACTCGAAGCGCGTCAGTAGCAACAACTCCTCAGACTGTCAACGAAATTGGAATCGAGAAAATCGGGTGTTTCGAAGTAGTTAGGGCGAAATGCACCTGTTTTCGATCGGCAGCAATAAGAATCACGTAGCCTCGACCAATAGCCTCCTGCTGTGACATAGTCAGCCTATGACGATTTCATACATGGTGGTGGCCGATCCTGTGGCCGAAGTAGCCGAGAGAATTGCCAATGACTGTAGCCGATTAACGGAGCACACCATCGCTACAACCACCGGTGAAGACACGATCAAAGCCATCAAACGCTACAAGCCGCAAATTGTGGTGCTCTCTCTCGAACTCCAATCACCTTCCATTGTTGAGGTGGCGGCCACCATCCGTAAGCAAATGAAGCGATGTGTGGCCATAGGCACCTACCGTGAGCTCTCCATCCCTACCATTGAGCAGCTCAAAAAAGAGAATATCGTCGAGTTTGTGGCCCACCCTGCCAAACGGTCTGAAATCTTTCGCATTGTGGCAAGACGCTGCGGCATCCAAACGCGGGTCCACCCACGGTTTAAAGCCAGCATCGAGGTTCATCGCGCCGATGGGGTCTTGGTGGGAAAAACCCACAACCTCTCTCGGGAAGGGATGCTCATCAGAACCGTGCACCCCGCAGCGGTTAACCAGTCGCTTTTCGTAAAATTGAGTCTTCCCGGAGAAGAATTACGTCTTCGCTGCCGAATTCTCGATGCTGAAGCCACAACCGGCGGCGGTAGCATTGCCCGGGCCATGTTCGAGCAAGTTCGCGGCCCCGAGCGTGTGGCGCTCTTCCGGTTCATTGACCAACTTGATCAGCAAGGTCTCGAACTGACGTAATTTCGACCTAGGCTCCCTTACCATTTCCATTCAACCCACGCTTGATGGCCTCGTGCGCTTCGACTAATGGTCAAATCCAATGATCCCTGGGACGGAGCCAAAGCTATGAAAAACTCAATTCACCTACTGCTTGTTCTCTCATGCCTTGTTTACGGGCTGCCTCTGTTTGCCGCCCCGAGTGCAGGGCACAAAGGCATGGTTTCCAGCGCTCACCCCATGGCAACCGAAGCGGGCGTGGAAATTTTAAGACAAGGAGGCAATGCTGCCGACGCCGCCGCCGCCGTTGCTTTTGTTTTGGCAGTGGTCGAGCCCTACTCTTCAGGCATTGGAGGTGGAGGCTTTGCACTGCTTAAACACAACGAAGCCATTCGCTTTTTAGACTTTCGTGAAGTCGCACCAAAGCTTTCCAGTAGGGATATGTATATTCGAAATGGAAAAGCAGATACCTCCATCTCACGAGACGGCGCTTTATCCGTTGCGGTCCCCGGGGCTGTGGCGGGCTACCTGGAACTCCAAGAAAAGTACGGAGTCCTAACCCGCAAAGATGTCCTGCGCAAAGCCATTGAATTTGCCGAGAACGGTTTTGCGGTTACCACTCGCTATCAAAATTACGCTAACAAGCGTCTTGAGCAACTTCGCAAAGATGAAGAAATCAGCCGTATCTTTCTCGTAAAGTCTGAAGAAGGAACCTACGAAGCACCAGCCATAGGGCACATCGTCAAGCAACCAGAGCTGGCTCAAACCTTAACCACTATTTCTGAACAAGGCGCTGATGCCTTCTACAACGGTTCTATCGCCCAAGCTTTGGTGCGCGACATGGAAGCGCGTCAGGGAATTATCTCAAAATCGGATCTGACAGATTATAAAATCAGATACCGTCAGCCACTGGTGGGCTCTTACCGAGGTCACGCTGTGGTCTCCTCTCCACCACCCTCATCGGGCGGCCAGATTATTCTGAGTTTGCTTAATGTGATGGAACAGGCGCCCACAACCAATGGCTATCGCAGTGTTGAAAACCTCCATCTCTATATTGAAGCCAGTAAGCGCGTGTTTGCTGACCGGGCACTTCTTGGAGATCCCGATTACCTTTCTTATCTTCCTGGACTCATTCCCCACCTTATCGCCAAAGACCGAGGTCCTCTCTTGGCACAAACCATTGCACCACACGCTACGCCTGCCCACGACATTGCGCCGGCTCAAGGCAGTGCCTTACCCGCAGATGTGCCGCGTACAACCGGTGCCAGCCATTCAGCGGGCATGGATACAACGCACTTAAGTGTGGTGGATAAAGACGGCAACGCAGTAGCGATGACGACAACCGTCAACTACAGCTGGGGCGCTTGTATTGCAGCGAAAGGCACTGGAATCATTTGGAACGACGAAATGGATGACTTTGCTGCGGCACCAGGTGTTCCGAATGTTTATGGAATCGTAGGCAGTCACGCCAATGCGGTGGAGCCCGGTAAAGTACCACTATCTAGCATGTCGCCTACGTTTGTCTTTCAGAGCGAATCTACTCAGAGCCCACTTCAAATGGTTGTGGGATCTCCCGGTGGCTCGCGTATTCCGACCACAGTTGCTCAAGCCATCATGCATGTGATCGACCACGGTGCGAATGCACAAGAAGCCATCAGCATTGGACGCATCCATCATCAGCATTTACCGGATATGGTATTCGTTGAGGACTTTGCCCTCGAAGACGCAACCATCAAAGCGCTGAAGGCCAAAGGGCACACACTGAAAATGGGTGGTCGCTGGAGCAATGCAACCATTATTACCATCGATCCCAAAACAAACATTCGCTACGGGGCGGCCGACCCTCGCGGCGTTGGAACTGCCTTGGCAGAGTAACCACCATAAAAAAAAGCCCACCCAGTCCGAAGACCAAGTGGGCTTTCCTAGAATTCTCTAAAGAGACTTACGGAACAACATCAATCAATGAGTTGCCGGTTCCTGCACCAACGGTGTTCACGTCAACACGCTGACCACCACTGGAAATAAATGTACTGATTTGACTCCAAGCTTCTTGTCGAAGCTCTTCGTTGGCCGCGTTACAGGCAAGGTCAAGCTCTGCAACACCACACGCATTCTCCACACAACCAAAGTATGGCGCGAGGAATGTTGCGTGTACGCCCCAACTGTCGTCCGTATTCAGGCGGGTTACCGCTCGAACAGGGCCACCAGGCTCATAGGAGTTTGCAATACGTGAGAGGCCAATCTTCTCAGCCAGGACGCTACTACCCGCCATAGGCCGGTTTGCATCCGATGCTGGGAAGAACTCATCATTTTCAATCTCAACCATCAAGACCGCTTGTTCATCACTTAAATGATCAACAAAGTTCATCGGGTCAGCTTGATCCAGAGCCGATTGCAGAACTGCGAAGAACGATTCCCAGAGCGGTTCACCCGGAGCAATTCCAGCTGCCGCAGCCAAGCCGTCTACCAAAAGAGGTCCAACGGTTTCCGAAACTTCAAACGCATAAGCCAGCGAACCAGACGGCGCCGCCAAAGCTACTTGAGAAATAGCCGGCTCCATCGATGCCGCAACGAAAGCAAGAGAACCACCTACGCCATGGCCAATGGCCGAGACTTTGTTTGCATCAAAGATAGGCTCGCCAGCATCCCAAGCGGTAAGCGCTGTGGTGACATCGGCAGTCGAACCGGCCAAGGCCGTCAAAGAGTTCAATGCGCCTTCAGCCGCGCCCAGAAGCGTGGCAACTGGGCCTACGAACGTTTCAGCATCGGCAAGGTCTTCTGTGTTTGCGACTTCAGCCGCCAATACAGCCACACTGCCCGTCGCATTTGCAATGGCCCCAATCACGTCGCCCGCAGCGGTAATTGCTGCCGCTCGCTGAGCTT
>CAZZDT010000366.1:0-4740 GCA_964652435.1 uncultured Bdellovibrionales bacterium | reverse complement strand
CTTCGAGCCAACCATTACCAGAACCCTTGATCCCGTGGCTCCAACATCAGGCAATCAGACCACAAATTTATCGGGGACCCTGCAGTTCGGCATTGATTTCTAACCCAACATGGGGCTCTTGTGGCACGGCCATTCACGCAATATGTTTATACTTAGGAAGGACATTGCACCGTGCCGCTCTTAATGACGGAAAACAAAGAAGAACGCTTTGACTTGTACCGCAGCATTACTCGGATAGGTTCGTCCGCCTCATCCGACATCGTCCTCAACGCTGACAACATCGCGCAGGACCATGCCCATATCACCCGTGATGGAGACAACTACACCATCGCATCCCTCGGCCGCGGCAAGACTGTCCTGGTAAATGGTAAAAAGACCAAGAAGACGACCTTAAACGATGGAGACAGTGTCCAGATTGGAGACCGTGTCCTACACTTTTTGACCTCCGCATTGGTTGAATCCGACGTCAACAATCCATCGGATAAATCGGTTCTTGAGGCTTACCAGGAAATCGTAAACTTTTCTGAGCAGCTCATGCGCTCGAGCACAGTGGACGAATTGCTCACCCGACTGATGGATTCAGTGATCGACCTGAGCGGTGCGGATAAAGGGTTCTTGATTCTTTTTGAAAATGGAACCCCCAACGTCCACGTGGCTAGGAATATTGCCCAGGAAGACCTCGACAATGCACTGGCAGAGCTTTCCGACAGCATTCTAGAGAAAGTCATCAACGAGCGCCAAGCGCTTATCGTAAGCGATGCACTTAACGATGTTCAGTTTTCATCAAGTCGTTCGGTCATGAACCTTAAAATCTGCTCGGTTCTTTGTGTCCCAATTCTTGAGGAAGGTGAGCTCTTGGGACTGATTTATCTCGGCAACAATCGCTTCACGAATCTCTTCGACGCGGCTATTTTATCCGGTGTCACCGTCTTTGCATCCCAAGCATCCTTGCTGCTGCGCAATGCAATGCTGGTCAATCAGCTTCAAGCCGACAACACGATGCTCAAGCAAGAGCTTCATGAAAAGCGATTTGGAGATATCATCGGTGCATGTCCGGCAATGGAAGACATTTTCAAAAAAATCAGAAAAGTCTCCGCTACGGATATCTCGGTTCTTATCACCGGGGAAACCGGAACCGGCAAAGAACTGATTGCAAAAGAAATCCACCGAAACTCCAATCGCGCCGATAAGCCATTTATCGTGGTGAACAGCGGCGCAATTCCCGAGAATCTCCTGGAAAGCGAACTCTTTGGTCACATGAAAGGCGCATTCACCGGTGCAGTGACCAACAAGCAAGGTCGCTTCCAGGCAGCCCATGGCGGTACTCTCTTTCTCGATGAGATCGGCGAAATGCCCATCGCCCTGCAAGTGAAAATCCTTCGCGCCCTGCAAGAGAAAGTCGTTACACCGGTTGGCGGTACTCAGCCAGAAGCCGTAGATATCCGAATCGTTTCAGCTACGAATCGAGTGCTCGAGGACGAAATTCAGAATGGCAATTTTCGAGAGGACTTGTTCTACCGTTTGAATGTTGTGGGGCTTCATTTACCGCCTCTGCGTGAACGCGGCGACGACCTTATGCTGATTGCAAGATATCTCCTTAAAGCAATTGGCGCCGAGTACAATATTCCCATCTCAGAGTTCTCTCCTCAGGCGACGGTACTCATGAAGCGTTACGGATGGCCCGGAAACATTCGGCAACTCGAGAATAGAATCAAAAAGGCCGTGGTAATGAGTGACGGCGGTCAGCTCAGCGCCGAAGATCTCGACCTCTCTGAAAACGACCAAGCGCCGGTCACGCCACTGAACCAGGCCAAAGATGAATTTCAAAAGCGATACATCAATGAAATCCTTGAGCGTAATAACGGCAACCGGACAAAAACAGCCCAGGACCTAGGCGTGGACCCACGCACCATTTTTCGCCACCTCGAAAAGGACAGTTAAGGCGCTCACCTGCGCACCCTGACATAAATGTCCGAAAGCTCTTGAATAAATGAATACCGTCAATCGTCAAAACCCTTTAATAACGACAAGATAGAGGAATTCACGGTTCTGGAATGAGTTTTGCTCCCAAACGATACATGACTGCCTTACTCGTCATGACGGCCACAGCCACTCTACTTTCCGGCAACGCGGGTTGCTTGGTTCCGCCTCCGATCCCAGAGGAGCCTGTTTATCAGAACAGTGCCCCGCGTATCGATATCAACAAGCTCGATCCTCATCCCATCGAAGGCCCAGTGCAGATAAGCACCAATTGCACTTCCTATACGTTCCGCGCGCAAATCGTCGACCGGGACTACAACGACACACTCTACTGGCGCGTTTACCTAGATTACCACCGAGACTGGTTTCAGGAGAGCCTGGTTCAAGAAGTCTTCGCTGACCCCAGCACCCAGGGCGTTCAGCAGCTGAGTTTTACTGTCTTCCCCAGCGATACGCGTTTCTTCCAAGGTGCAAGTCCCCTGGGCACACACACTGTCGAACTGCTCTTGGCGGATCGTCCATTTGACGACGACAAATTCCCACCTGGCCGAGATACGCTCTCCGATAGCGATGGCTTCATCGACAGCTTTATATGGCCCATAGAAATCGTGGCTGAAGAACTTCCCTGCGAGGAGATCAGTCCATGAACAAGCTTCTGTGTTTACCTTTTCTGATTCTTCTTGGAGCCTGCAGTCTAGCTGAACTTCCAATGTTCTCTGCCTCGCAGAATTGCACGAACACCTATGACTGTTCTCCTGGCGATGTCTGTCACTTTGGTGAATGTATTAATCCAGGCGGCGATGCGGGTTCGGTGTTCTTGGTTCTTGAGCCATCCACCTACTCAGGCATTCCCGCCCAAGAGGATATTGCCGGTATCCGAGAAGCGAGCTCCGGGGCGTACCATCTTGTCGCATTAGAGCCGGCACCACGCATACAGGGCACAGTTGAGGTTGCATCTGGAGAACGTAGAGCTGGCACACTGACCATTCAAGGCGAGCGTTCAATCACCGGCCTGACCAACATCAAGACGGTCTTGGTCGGCCCCGAAGGCTTTACCACCGACCTTCTATCAGACACTTACAATTTTAGCTTTTCGCCTGAAGACTCAAACCAACGCCCACCCGTCGATTGGGGAACCATCGAGGTTCGTCCTGAGGGCATCGGAGACCTGACTTTGCCCTACCCAGAGGACCACGGCTTCACCACAGCGAGCGGCACGCTTCTCTATACGAGTTACCCTGCCCGGCCCGTCATTGGCGCCATTGTTCAGGGCGAATACGAAGCAACCTCCGGCGCCAAGGCTTACTCTACTCCAGCGCTCACAGATGCCGATGGTAGGTTTAACTTGTCATTCCCTGGACCGGTCGAGAACTACCGCCTGAAAATAAGCCCGGGCGACAATTATTTTATTCCCGAAGCCATGGTTTCCGGCTTATCAGCCGAAACCGACGAAGAAGTTAGCTTAAATCTGGCGCCAACAACTCAAGAGTTCACCGTTGTGACCCTTTCACAGTCTGGCGAGCCCGTTCCCGAGACGACACTCTTTTTCCAGGGAGTGGTCCAAGAATACGCCAGCGAATTGGCATCATTTGAATTTGCCCTGCAGTCGGACCAGGATGCCCAAGCAACCGTCAACCTGCTTCCTGGTTACTATACAGTTACAGCGATCTCGCCCCGAAACAGTGAGTCGGGAATCTCGGTTCAAGATATCTGCATTGCGGGTGCAGAACTCGAGGAAAGCCTCTGCTACATATCGGATGTAGGTGAAGATGAAACACTCGAGCTGCTCTTACCCAACAAGAAGACCGTTTCGGGACGTGTTCTATCTCCCAGCGGCGATGCCGTGGCCGGTAGCCGCGTCACTCTCTACACAAACATCAACAAACAACGACTGGATGCTCAAGCCAACACCGACAGCAAGGGATTTTTTAGTCTCCAGATGAGCGTGGCCCCAGATCCAGAGGCGAACTATTCGCTCACCGTTCAGCCAGCACCGCAGCTGGCACTTCCCATGCACCGAGAAACATTCACTATTTTGGATTTTGAATCCGAAATCAGCGTTAAAATCCCTTATCCATCGCTCTTTGCTGGCCGACTCACCTCAGAAACGGGTCTTACGGTTGAAAATGTTGCCATTTCGGTCTACTCCGTCAACACAGACCCCGAGAAGCCTACGCTCATCGGAGTTGGAACGAGTACGACCAACGGCGAATTTCTGATTCCGTTGCCAGCACAGGAAGAGTGATGACCGAGAAATCTCCAAAAGCCCGAAAGATTATGTACCTGGCATTTGCAGGAACACTTGTTTACTTGGTCTGGTGCGTGATTATTGGAATGGGTGTTGCACTCTATGAAGCCTCACCAAGTGCTGATGCACCTCGTTCCCGGGCCACCTTCAACCAATGCATGCGTCAGATCGTCATGCTCAGCGACGAAACCAAGCACGCTGTGAACGCAGCTCAAGCCCAAGGTTCGGATTTTTGGGTGAAGTGGGAGAAAGAGGCCTATGAGCCACGCCTTGCCGCGATTAAACGTGGCTGCAACCAATTGGGAGATATCGGCATGGAGGCGGCACTTCATTCTCTGAATGAAAAGTTCCAAAGCGCCAAGCAGTCGGCGTTAACGTTTAAAAAGCCAGACAGTGAAGCTCTGCCCAACACGATACGAGAAATGACGCGCAAAGGCGTGGAAGACTGATCTATTCGAAGAGCTTAGCGTGGGCCCGTCCATTTTCCACATAATGCTGCGCACTCGCTAGAT
>CAZZDT010000365.1:0-4754 GCA_964652435.1 uncultured Bdellovibrionales bacterium | reverse complement strand
TCTGCACAAGCAGATATCGATACCATGCTTAAGACGCTTGGTTTCTCAAATTTAGGTGAAATGGTTAACAAGATTGTTCCCGAGACGATTCGCTTTAAAGGCGAACTCGGTATTGGTGGCCAAATGAGCGAGCGCCAGGTGATGGCTCGTCTGCGCGAAATGGCCGACAAGAACAAGGTTCTCAAGTCCTATATCGGTGTGGGCTATTACGACTGCATTGTTCCACCCGTCATTCAGCGTAACATTCTCGAGAATCCCGGTTGGTATACCCAGTACACCCCTTATCAGGCAGAAATTGCGCAGGGGCGTCTCGAAGCTCTTTTCAACTTCCAAACCTTGGTATGTGAACTTTCCGGTATGGAGATCGCCAACTCGTCCTTGCTGGATGAAGCGACGGCAGCGGCTGAGGCGATGACTTTATGTCTGCGCGTGAACCGTAAAAACAAGTCGAAGCGCTTTTTTGTAGCCGACAGCTGCCACCCGCAGACCATTTCCGTCATGCAGACCCGAGCCCGTCCACTGGGTATCGAGGTTGAGGTGGGACCCCTGGCTTCCCTGGAAATCGGCGAAGGTTTGGCTGGTGTGATGGTTCAGTATCCGACCACAGAAGGCTATATCGAAGATTACAGGGAGCTGGCGGCTAAGGTTCATGAAGCCAACGGCTTGGTGATCGCTGCAGCAGATTTAATGAGTTTGATGCTTTTGGAGGCGCCGGCTAAATGGGGAGCGGACGTTGTGGTTGGTAGCAGCCAGCGTTTTGGTGTGCCCATGGGTTTTGGCGGGCCACACGCGGGTTATATGGCCACTCGAGAGTCGTACAAACGGTCTGTGCCTGGACGAATCATCGGTGAATCGAAAGATGCGGATGGAAACCCTGCATTGCGCTTGGCACTGCAAACCCGCGAGCAACATATCCGACGCGAGAAGGCTACAAGTAATATTTGTACTGCACAGGTCTTACTTGCGGTTATGGCCAGTATGTATGCGGTTTACCATGGCCCCAAAGGCCTGAAGCAAATTGCGACACGTATCAATTTGATGGCTGGCCTTTTTGAAGCAGGCCTTCGAAAGCTTGGGATGAATACCGGCGGGAAGCCTTTTTTCGATACTGTATCCGTTGAGTTTGCTGAAAAGAGTCGAGCGGATGAAATGATGGCCTCGGCTGTGGCTGCAGGAATGAATTTACGACGGTATTCTGACACCCAGATCACGGTAAGTGTTGATGAGACAACTGACCCTGAAGACGTTGTTGAGCTTCTCGCTGTTTTCGGCGGTGACCAAGGTCGTAGCTTCGATTTAAATGAGTTGGTAGCGGACGTAAGGGCGCTTGAGTCAAACGTACTAAGAAGTGACTCTGTTTTGACCCAGGAGATCTTCAACACGCTTCACTCGGAATCAGAATTTCTTCGGTACGTGTACCGCCTTCAAAGTAAGGACCTTTCATTGACTTCGTCCATGATTCCTTTGGGTTCTTGTACGATGAAGCTGAACGCGACGACAGAGATGTTGGGAGTCACTTGGCCGGAATTCTCAAATCTGCATCCGTTTGTTCCCGCGGACCAAGCTGCCGGTTACCATGAAATGTTTGCCGAGCTTGAGAAGTGGTTGGGTACCGTTACTGGAATGGATGCGGTGAGCCTGCAGCCCAATGCTGGTTCTCAAGGTGAATACGCAGGAATGCTCGTCATTCAAGCTTATCATGAAGCCCGGGGCGATTCGGCTCGAAACGTTTGCCTGATTCCTTCATCGGCACACGGTACCAATCCTGCCAGTGCTATTATGGCCGGTATGAAGGTTGTTGTTATCGGTTGCGATGACCAGGGTAACATCGACATCGACGACCTGCGCACCAAGGCAGCACAGCATAAAGATGACCTCTCGGCCATTATGGTCACGTATCCATCGACCCATGGTGTTTTCGAAACGGGTATTCAGGAGATTTGCCAAATCGTCCATGACCACGGTGGCCAAGTTTATCTTGATGGTGCCAATATGAATGCTCAGGTTGGCATTTGTCGGCCAGGGGATTACGGCGCAGATGTGGTTCACCTGAACTTGCATAAAACATTTTGTATCCCCCATGGTGGTGGCGGTCCGGGCATGGGGCCAATCGGTGTGCAAGCGCACCTCGCTCCGTATTTGCCTGGGCACCCATTGGTTGAGGTTGGTGGTGAAGATGCCATGGGACCTGTTTCAGCAGCCCCTTGGGGAAGCCCGTCTATCTTGCCGATTTCCTGGTCATACATCGCGATGCTTGGTGACCAAGGACTCATCGACGCTACTGAATTGGCCATGCTGAATGCCAACTACATGGCTAAGCGGTTGGAAAACCACTATCCGGTGCTCTTCCGAGGGCATGAAGGGTTGAGCGCACATGAGTTCATCCTTGATGTTCGCGGCTTTAAAGAGTCTTGCGGTGTAGAGGTGGAGGATATTGCGAAGCGCCTCATGGATTATGGTTTTCATGCTCCAACCATTTCGTGGCCGGTTGCAGGTACTATGATGGTAGAGCCCACTGAAAGCGAATCGAAGGCAGAACTGGATAGATTCTGTGACGCAATGCTGAAAATCCACGAAGAGATGATGGCGGTTGAAAAGGGTGAACTCGACCGCGAGAACAATCCTCTCAAGAATGCGCCACACACCGCAAACTGCTTGGTTAAAGAGTGGGACCACCCATATACCCGTGAACAGGCAGTGTATCCTGGCGGTTGGGCGACAGAGCACAAATTCTGGCCGGCTGTTCGTCGTATCGATAATGTTTATGGGGACCGAAACCTTGTTTGTTCTTGTCCGCCACTCTCGGAATACTCCGAAGAGTCTTAAGTCAGAGCGGAACACATTCGATTGCATCATCGCAGGTTTCGGCCTCGGTGATGCAGTTCACAATTCCCAAGAAAATAGGCTGCGGGGCATTTTCTTCGAGAAACATGCACGCCTCAAGACACGTCAGTCCCGTATTCAGTGAGGGAGCGCAGATAGAAGTATCTGCGCTTTCGCCGTATTGGGTAGCAACCGCCTGACACTCAATCCCTGTGTCGCAATCCTCGGTGGTTGTGCAAACGGGCGCGCAGAAACCTTCCACACATTGTGTTGGCCCGTTGGTGCTGTCGCATTGTGCTGTGAATTCACACGTTGCATCATTGCTGATTTCACAGCCCGTTTCATCCACTTCGCCATTGAGGTCGTTATCGTATCCATCACAGATCTCGTCGGTAGCGGGGGATAGTCGGCCTGAATCCGGTATGCAGAAATCTTGGGTGCAGGTGAAGCCTTCGGCGCAGGGGTTTGCATCATCGCAATTTGCGAGACAGGCAGGAATAGGATCGGCTTCTAGCTGCGTGCAATTCTCACTACAGTTGCCTCCTAGGTCGCAGGGATCGCCGATGGCCACCTGTTGAGGACATACTTCCTCGTCGATGGATCCGTCGCAATTGTCATCGATGCCATTGCATATTTCCGTGACGCTATCGAGGGTACCATTTGTGCAATCAGCGAGTGGAATACAGGCCGTGCTGTTGTCCGGTTGGCATCCCAGTGCAGCTGCTCGCGTCGCCGCGTGTGCGTCTACCAAGCCGTAGCCATAGTAGGGTGATCTTAGAAATCCATCAAAGTCTGGTGTGTAGTTCCCGTGCGCTCGGTCGACCTTACGACTGGTTCGTCGCAGGATATCTTTTACCTGTGCAGCGGTGAGTTCAGGGTTCACGCTTAACATCAGGCCTATGACGCCAGTAACGGCTGGAGTGGCCGACGAGGTGCCTCCAAAATCAGGAGTAACATCGCCGTCTGGGTCGGGCGTCTCTGGCATGCCCGGGGCGTTATAGCCAAATTCTCCCATGGCGTCGCTGGTTACGATGCCTGGCATCAAATGGCTGCCGCTTGATGGCGCAGCTACCCAGACCGACGCACCAAAGTCGCTGTAGGATGATTTGATTCCTCTTGCGTTGACTGCGGCGACGCCGATGGTGTCGGGATGTGAGACAAATGCGTCGGATGCTACGTCCTCATTTCCATTGCCAGCTGCAAATAGAACGAGGGTGCCTTTGCCATTTCTTCCATTGTTGACGGTGTCCACAATGGCTTGGTCGACCACATCCGGTAATGGTTCAAAGGGAACGGGAGCTTCGATGACTGCGGGGTTTCCATCGGGCGGCCCCCAGCTGTTGTTGATGACCCACGCCCCATTTTCGGTTGATTGGGTAAACGTTTCAGCAACGGCTACGTCATCGTTAGGCGCACTGTAATCGGTCCACACCGGCATGATGGAGCATCCCGGGCAAACACCCACGGTGCCGATTTCGTTGTCGGCAATAGCACCCGCTACACCGGCGACAGAGGTGCCATGTTGGCAGCAGCCTTGAGGGAGTGCTTCGTTGATGTCGTTAGGTAAGTTAACGCCAACAATGGTATCGGCTGCATCGCGAAGGAATCGGATATCATTGTGGCTAAGATCAACACCATCATCATTGATAGCGAGAATGACTTCAGGAGAACCCATGGATTGGTCCCAAGCCGAAGCTGTGCGCATATCACTTCCTGCAAGAGAGCGCGGTGCACTGCCTGTATTTTGGTGATGCCATTGTTGAGGGTAGTAAGGGTCATTGGGGGTGTATTTTAAGTCGTATTGACGAAAGAAGTTTGGGCTTGCCCAGGCAACGGCGCTTTCCTGGTTGAGCCTTTTTGCAGCCGCAACACTGGACCCTGCCTGGCTTCTGATAAGCCAAGTGTGGGGCAGGCCTCGGACGGGGCGAATG
>CAZZDT010000364.1:0-4762 GCA_964652435.1 uncultured Bdellovibrionales bacterium | reverse complement strand
GAGTTCATTTTGTGTATCGGTTGCTGGATCAACCAAAATGGCTCGGAATAGCTTCACAAACGAATCTTCACCGAATGTCCAGGCGTCGTCTCGACGACTGAGGGTCGGGATGTCATCAGCCTCTCGCAGCTGCTCGTTCACAAATCGAATCATCCAATCTCTTCGGTTTTCAAAGTCCTCAAACTTCATGACCACTTTCGAAAAGATATAGGTTAAGACTTTAAAACCCGTCGTGTCATGGATCACCTTTTCCTTCAGGCCCGATGCTGTGTAACTCTGGCTTTGCAGGTGAGCTGTGAGCGATTTACAGCGTCCTCTACACTTATAGACGGTTTCTTCTCCACAGAGCATATCTATTGCTGCTTCGTATGCTGGAACCATCGCCCTCGGAACTGCCTCGCGAGAAACTTCAACGGCGTCATCAATCACATCCGCAAATGGAGCGATTAATAACTGCGTGAACCCCGGGCTGGCGGGCGCTCCCTGGGGAGCCGAGCTTGAAGGCTTAGACTTAAACTTACGGACAACAACTTGAATATCTTTCGCACTCAGCGATTTTCCGGTCCTCTTAACCTCAGCTATCAGTGCTTTCTCCAATGCATTGATTGCATTTGCTACACTGCTCGCTGAGCTTGAGCTACGCCCCTTCATTATGACCCGACTCCGTCTAACCTATTCTTCCAAAACATGCGCCAAGAAGGCTTCCCCATAATAGCGATTATTTGATGGGAGAAAAACAGTTTAGAATCATAGGGTGTCCGCTTCTGATTATTTTTTCGACATGGAGTCAGCCTTCATTTCGTCCTCTGGACAAAACTCTAGCTAAATCAAGGAGAAATGACGACGCGGCCCAAAGATGGGAGTGTAGGTACGTACCCTACTTACGTTTGGGAACAATCATCCTGCTTTGAAAATAAGATGGCAAGAGCCGTTTAAATCGCCAGAGAAAACGCGCATCCGCCATTGGCAAGACGTAAAGCTTCCCGTCAAGAACCGACTTCAGAGCAGCTTCCGCCACCTGGGGAGCCTGAACCTTCGACCGGTCCATCAGCTTATCAACCACTGCTTGCACCTTCTCACTTTGCTCACCCCTCCCGGATTTCATGATATTGGTGCGGAAGAATGAAGGACAAACCACACTCACTTCGACGTTGGTCTCCGCCAGTTCGGCGCAAATTGTCTCAGAAAGAGAAACCACGCCAGACTTACTCACGTTGTACGGAGCCATTTTCGGCGCGGCCGTCAAACCAGCCAGAGAAGCGATATTGATGAGATAACCATGATTAGCAGCCTTCATTTTGGGAAGAAACGCTTTGCAGCCATACACAACTCCCCAAAGATTGATCCCAATCACCCACTCCCAATCTTCTAATGAAATTTTCTCCGTCGAACCACGCACACCCACACCGGCATTGTTCACAACCAGGTCCACTCCACCCAGCCAAGCATCTGCCTGCTCTTGAAGGCTCGTGACATCTTCCCAACTTGAGACATCTGTCTTGATAAACAAAGCTTCTGCCCCTGCGCCCTGGATGAGCCGAACCGTCTCGGTCCCTCCGACTTCATCAATATCCGCGACCACAATCTTTGCCTTATGCTCAGCCAGCAATGCACAGAAGGCGCGCCCAAGGCCGCTGCCGCCGCCGGTCACCACTGCTTTGAAATTCTCAGGTAACTTTAACTTCATAGAATACACCTACCGATTAATGCCCTTCACATCCAGTGTTCTCGCCTCTGCGCTGGCCCACATCAACAATTCCCGCTCAAAGACGCACCAAACCTTACAAGTTCGGGCTCTACTCGCAGTGATTTCTGTACTAAGGTCCTCAACATCAACGAACATGAGGTAATTATGGCCGATTTTAGCGCTGCGTCTTTCCCCGATTCCCTTCAAATTCCGTGGGCCAAATTTCTCGGAGCAACTCTAGACAGTCACTCAAAGAACAGCCTCTCATTAAAGCTTGAGCCAAAGCCGGAGCATCTTAATCATACGGGATCTGTCAACGCACCCATCCAATGGGGAGTTGGAGAAGCTGCGGCCGTTAGCATTGTCCTGGGTCATATCCTGCCTTTTCTCAAGACAACGCACATAACGGTCAAAGGAGCCAAGCTTGAATATGTAAGACCTGCCTGGGGAGCCGTTATCGCGACAGCTGAACTCCAAGATGGTGCAGTTGAAACCATTACGCAGGCGGCTGAACAAGGACAACCCTTGGATGTGGACGTGAAGGTAACCAACTTTGACAAAGAAGGCCGCCCTGTGATGCACGCTGATGCAGTGGTCGCTATTCGTCCCGCTCGGACTTAGCCAGGCTTACTCGCGTAAACAATCGATTCGAATAGGTCCTTGCCACTGTTGCGTTTTCGAAACCGCTCTACCTCTTTTGGTAGGAACCCTAATCCCTCAAAGAGATCGAGCAAAAGCTTGTCGGTTTCCACATAGCAGCCCTTGAGCCAAGAATTCCCAACCACATAAGAAATGCGAGCGCCGGGTCTTAAGAGCGGGTCCATGGCCAAAATCTGTTTACTCAGAAGGTTAAAATACTTCATCAGATAATTGGCCATCAGGTTATCAGATTTGCGAATGCTATCGGCGATGGGCGAGATCAACTCATCCACAATGGGATATGCCGGTTCAACAACGCCCTTTTTCAACCGAGTCGTAGCAACGCCCCAAGTTCCACCAATGGTATCGAGATCGATTAAACCAGCTTCGTGCCTCTCTGAAATATAATCCAGCATGTACAAGTGAGGCCTTGTGTTCCAGACATAACTGTATCGATTTGGATAAGGTGGTGACGTGATAACTATATCCGCCCGCCAATCGTAATTTTCGGCTCGAACCTCTGTTGCATTTTGCAAATAGATATTCTGACGGGCTTCGTATCTCCCAAGCTCGGACCCCACATCCTCAATCATCAGCGTGACGTGGGACTCAAAGGAATCCCAAACAGAAATAGAATCCTCATCTCGATCGATAAAATGCAACTGGAGACGCCCTAAAGAGACATTGGTAAGATCCGGCACCAGAACGGCCAAAAACGCAAGCTGAAAGAATTGAATCGTCTCTGTTGTCTCTCCGCGCCCAGATGAAATGGCCTTCTTGAGAATCAACATGTCCTTCAAAACATCTTCTCTCCACCACCGGTCAACTCGATGAATTGGAGGAATCTTTAATCCTGAATCAGCCAACGAAACCTGACGAAGTCGTCGACGTCCCTTCTGGTAACGTTGCTTTAATTTCCACAAACTTCGATTCAGCGAATCCGGTTTCAAATCCCAACACAGAGATTGATTTCCAACAAACTGAAGCACCGGGTTGATCTCAAAACCATAACAATGGAAGCCTTGCCGCTTGCACTCGATAGGTGTGGTGCCTGCTCCACAAAAAGGGTCCAAAACAACGGAGTCCTTCGTAGCCCCAAATTTATCGAGAATATGCCCAACCAAATGGGGCCCAAAACTGGGAGTGAGTCTGAACCAGCGATGAAACGAAAGCTCTCGGCCGCCTTTGTAGGTAGACTGCTTCACCGGCATCGAAACATCGCGAATCCGAGAGTTGGTGCCCGTATCTTTCGTCTTCTTTAGTTTATCTTGCGTTGATGCATCCACCGAAAGTCACCGCACATCCCTGAAAATAGTAATCATTTTGGTCAACCGGCGTACATGCAACGTCTCAGAGTAGCCCCGAGAGCCTGATACAACGAGATAGGCTTTAACGAAAGCCCCTTGACGAATGGGAATCCCAGTGCCACTATAAAAGCACGACCGTTCGCACGGAAGAGGATTATGAGAAAAGGCCATCAAACCAAACAGAGTATCCTTGAAGAAGCCCTTAAGCAGGCAGGACGCACCGGTTTAAGCGGGCTTAGTATTGGTGGACTGGCTAAAGATGTAGGAATGTCCAAGAGTGGTCTCTTTGGACATTTTGGCTCAAAAGAAGGCCTCCAAATCGCTATTCTCGAGCAAGGGTCAAATTGCTTTATCCACGAGATTGTTCACCCGGCAATCCGGATGCCACGAGGTATCCCACGCCTGCGAGGACTTTTTCAAAATTGGCTCGACTGGTCCGAAAGCAAAGAACGAGAAGGTGGCTGTGTATTTGTATCAAGCACCTCTGAGTTCGATGACCGCCCTGGCCCCGTAAGAGAAGTGCTCGCGAACCTAATCGCCGACTGGATAGAAACACTGCGCAAAGCGGCCGAGCTCTCTGTGGCCGAGGGGCATTTCAGGCAAGATGTGGATCCTGAGCAATTCGCCTACGCAATGCATGCTTATATGCTTGAGTACAATGTTCGTGCGCGCCTGTTTCGCGATACCCGCGCTCGTTCTCAAGCAACCTTAGCCTTTGAAAACCTCGTCCAAGCCTCCCGCACCCTCACTTGATTCAAACCAGAGAAAAACCATGAACAAACAAGCACGCAAGAGCAAAAAAAGCACGACCGTTCGAACGGAGCAAGAAAAGCGAGAGCGCATCATCAGAGCCCGTAAGAAAAGAGCCAACCAAGCCGCCCGCATCGTCAGTTGGCTCAGTGATAAACGCCCAGCGGAAACGGCGAAACTCGCTCAACTTCTTTGGTCACTGCCTCGCCGCAGTGAACGTCCCGGGCGCGAGAATGCATGGTTGGATTCAGGCACGCCGTGCCAAGTCCCTTCGGGCATGGGCCACCTTAAAGCTTGGGAATGGGGTCAAGGTCCAACAGTCCTCTTGGTCCACGGGTGGGATGGACGCGGCAGCCAACTGGGCGCTTTTGTAAAACCC
>CAZZDT010000363.1:0-4765 GCA_964652435.1 uncultured Bdellovibrionales bacterium | reverse complement strand
CCGAATCTTTGAAAGAGCGGCATCACTTTGAGGCTCTGGGTTAATGTTTGTGGAATCTTCATCAGCCACCTCCGGGCACGGATGTGGATGCATTGCGGGATATGAATACGCTTTGGCACCGGAGGCTGATTTACGAAGAACTCTTGATGCTTCAGCTGGTGGTACTTCGTCGAAAAGCTGAGGCGGCGGGTGATCCTGGGTTGTGTTTTGAGCCGGGCATAAAAGCTTTGGACCTCGCTGCAAAAACTTTTGAGTTTAGTTTTACGTCGGCTCAGGCCCGATGTTTGAGTGAAATTGAGCGTGACCTGCTGCAGCCGTCTCCTATGAAC
Organism: uncultured Bdellovibrionales bacterium; assembly: GCA_964652435.1. Lineage (GTDB taxonomy): Bacteria > Myxococcota > XYA12-FULL-58-9 > XYA12-FULL-58-9 > JABJBS01 > JABJBS01. The sequence continues at coordinate 4,436 of CAZZDT010000363.1, read as the reverse complement.
CGTCTCCTGCAAGGTGATGTGGGTTCAGGTAAAACCGCCGTGGCTTTTACGGCAGCTATGATGGCGGCCAAATCGGGTTATCAAACTGCATTGATGGCACCGACTGAACTGTTGGCCGAACAACATGCGCGAACAGCTTTGAAGGTTCTGCCGGCAATGGGTGTACGGGTTGGACTTCTGACAGGGAAGTTAAGTGCCAGCGAGCGAAGACGAATCTTGGATGAGATTGAGTTGGGGATGGTTGATGTGGTGGTTGGGACACACGCGCTGATCCAAGGCACAGTCAAATTCAAGAGTCTTGGTCTTGGCATTGTGGATGAACAGCATCGATTTGGTGTTATGCAGCGAGCTCGATTTCTTGAACAAGGAATGCAAAGCACGGGTGCAATGCCCCATATGCTCGTGATGACAGCCACGCCCATTCCTCGAACACTTGCCTTGACGGTTTACGGCGACCTCGATGTTTCGGTTATCGATGAGCTACCTCCAGGCAGAACGCCTGTGGTGACGAAAAAATTTCGCGAGTCCCAGCGGGAGATGGTTTATCGGAAAGTGTCTGAAGCCGTAGAGCAAGGCCAGCAGGCTTATGTTGTTTTGCCGTTGGTGGAAGAGTCGGACAAAGAAGGAATGGATACCATTCGAGATGCGACCAGTACCTTTGAAGAGCTGCAACATGGTCTTTTGCATCACCTTCGCTTGGGTCTGCTGCATGGAAAGATGGGAACCGACGAAAAGGACCGCGTAATGCGTGCATTCTCTGAAGGGATGCTTGATGTGTTGGTGGCTACCACGGTGATTGAAGTAGGCATTGATGTGCCGAACGCTTCAGTCATGGTTATTGAGCATTCGGAACGTTTCGGCTTAAGCCAATTGCATCAACTTCGTGGGCGGGTGGGTCGAGGAGCGGCAAAAAGTGAATGTCTTTTGATTGCGCGATCTACCCAGAGCGAAGATGCTTGGCGGCGTTTGGCGATCATGGAGGAGACAACCGACGGCTTTAAGATTGCCGAAGAAGATTTGGAAATACGCGGCCCGGGCGACTTTGTGGGAACGCGGCAGTCCGGATTGCCGGTTTTGTCGATTGCGAATCTTGCGAGGGACCAAAAAATTCTGCTTTCAGCACGTGACGATGCGCGTGAAATTCTCGAAAGAGATCCGGATTTACTTGAAGATGACCACCGAGGCATGCGAGCTTCTCTTGACGCTGTGTGGCAAGACCGTCTTTCCCTTGCCAAGATAGGATAGTGATGAAGTCTAAAAATACCAATTCAAGTCAAGTTGTTCGGGTAGGTCTTTTGGGCCTTGGTAATGTTGGTGCTGGTGTAGCCGAGATTCTCGCCACCCATGGTGAGATGATTGAGGCCCGAGCCGGTGTTCCTATTCGTATTTCCAAAGCACTGGTTCGCAACAAGCGAAGAAAGCGCACCGGAGCAGCAGGAAGCGTTCAGCTTACCACGAAGGCATCGGATATTGTTGGTGCAGACGATATTGACGTCGTGGTGGAGTTGATGGGCGGAATTGAGCCTGCTTTGTCACATGTCATCGACGCATTGGCGGCAGGCCAGACCGTTGTGACCGCCAATAAGGCAATTGTTGCAGCGCACGGGAAAAAGATTTTTCAGGCGGCTCGAAAAAACAAGCGCGATGTTCATTTTGAAGCGGCCGTCGCTGGCGGCATTCCGATTATTCGTACACTGAGAGAGGCGCTGGCCTCGGATCGAGTGACCGAGTTGACCGGGATTTTAAACGGTACGACGAACTATATTGTGGAAGCGATGGCGGGGGGGCAGTCTTATGAGTCGGCGCTCGCGGTCGCGCAAGAACTCGGATACGCGGAGGCTGATCCAACCTTGGATGTGAACGGGGCGGATGCAGCGGATAAGCTGGCGATTTTGATTGGCCTGGCCTTTGGGGCTTCGGTCACCCGCAATAAGTTGGGCTGCGTTGGGATTACGGAACTCACCAGTGAAATGATGATGGATGCGGCCGAACTGGGTTACGCCATCAAGCTTTTGGCCCGTGCCAGCCGTGAAGAATCGGACGGCGCTGAATCCATTCAAGCGGGTGTATTTCCGTATTTGGTACCATTGGGCCATGCATTGAGCGCGGTTCCCGATGCGCAGAACGCAATTTATGTCCGCAGTGATTCTTTGGGTTCCACGCTCTACCAGGGGCCGGGAGCCGGTGGTCTGCCCACCGGTAGTGCGGTGGTTGCTGACCTGATCGAAGCAGCCCGAAATGTTGCGGCTGGCACCCGAGGCCGTTCGGTCCGTAAGGCAACGGCTGCCGGACCCAAGCTGGCTAAGCCGGGTGATGCTGTTTGTCCGTGGTACTTGCGTCTCGCAGTGGCCGAGAAACCAGGGGTGTTGGCGGCCATAACGAAGCTCTTAGCCGATGAGTCGATTAGCTTGGCGACGGTTTCCCAGAACCAGCCGATCGATGGTAATAATGAAGTGGGTGTGGTCATGACGACCCATCCAACCTCTGCTGGAGCCATGGGGCGGGCATTGAAGAAAATGCACCGACTGAAAGTCGTAAAAGGTGAGGCAAAGGTCCTTCGGATTTACGCGGAATAAAGCAGAAGCCCTTTGGGTTAAAGGAGCATCATGGCAAAAGCTACGTCTACGCTTCAAATGAATGCGGCACCAGCGAAAGTAATGGCTGTAATCTCTGATTTTGAGAGGTACCCTGAGTTTTTGCCTGAAATCCGTGGTGTGTCGGTTCTTGATTCGGAAGATGGCGTTTCAACGGTGCGATTTGACCTGCAGATGCTGATGAAGGTCAGCTATACGCTCGAACTCACGCAAACGGGTGATTCAGCTTTAACCTGGGAGCTGGGTGAGTCAAAGCTCATGAAGACCAATTCTGGATCATGGAGACTTCACGAGAATGACGATGGAACCACAGACGTAACCTACAGCATCGAACTCGAGTTGGCAGGCAAATTGCCCGCCTCGGTGAATCAGCGGATGGCGGGCCAGGCTTTGCCGGAAACTCTTGCGCGGTTCAAGAAACGCGTAGAATCCCTTTGAAAATAGGGTGTTGAGTATTTGTGGGCCCTCAGGCCTACCTTTAACCACAGATCGAACCGAATAAATGGGACGTCAAGAATCGAAGGAATACTTGCGTCGTGCCCCTTTGGTACTTACCATAGAATGGTAGGGTAAAGTCTTAGCCACTTCAGTCGATGTATTGAATGAGGTGGATAGCTAGGGCGTCCAACGGTTGGTGCGCTACTCTTTAACTTTCCTGCCAGGAGGCTTGTTATGCTCGACGGATTTATTATCGAAGAGCTCCGACGACGTGAGCGGGAAAAAATGCGCAAAGAGGACGCGCGGCGGCCTCGTTTAGAGCTCCCTTTAGACCGGGATTACATTCCGCCAAAGGATGAAGCCGAAGAGGAAGATGACAATTCTTCCAGTTCAACGATTGTTATTGAGATGTAGGTCAGCCCTGCGCCTCGTTTGTAATCTTCACCAATGAATCCAGCACCTTGGAAGCGTGACCGGCTTCGATGCATGCTTGCGCCTTTTTAACGCCATCTTCCAATGATTCCGAGGCGCCGGCTACGTAGAGGGCTGCTCCAGCATTGAGGGCAATAGCGTCTGTGAGGGCGCCTTGTTCTTCTCCGGCCAGGATGGAACGCATACGTGATGCATTCTCGGCGGGCGTACCACCTTTCATGGCGCCGGCCGGCTGGGTTTTCAGGCCGACATCCTCGGGTGAGATGGTGAGGTTGTTCACCTGATTGCCGTCCCACTCAGACACAAAGCTTTCACCGCAGATCGTAAGCTCGTCAACGCCATCGCTGCCGTGAACGACCCAGGCTTTTTCACTTCCTAGTTTACCGAGTACTTCGGCGATTGGTTGAGTGAGGGACTTGTCAAAGATGCCCATAAGCTGTCGGGGGGCTCCGGCGGGGTTGGTAAGAGGTCCCAGTACGTTAAAGATGGTGCGGAGTCCAAGCTCACGCCGAACAGATGCGGCGTGCTTCATTGCTGGGTGGTAATTGGGCGCAAAGAGAAATCCTACTCCTACGTCTTCGATAGCATTCTTCATGGTCTCGATTGGAGCGGTGATTTTTACGCCAAGCTCACTTAGAACATCGGCACTGCCTGATTTCGAGCTGATGGCTTTATTGCCGTGCTTCGCTACGCCCACACCTGCGCCTGCGGCAACAAATGCTACTGCGGTAGAGATATTAAACGAGCCGGTACCGCTGCCTCCTGTTCCGCATGTGTCGATAAGGGGGCGCTTACTAATTTCGATTTGGTTCATCCTGGCACGCATGGCTTGGGCAGCACCCGTGATCTCATCGGTCTTTTCGCCCTTGGCCCGAAGCGCAATTAAGAATGCCGCAACTTGAATCGGGGAACCTTCGCCGTCCATCACTGAGCCAACGGCTTGCGCCATCTCATCCTGGGATAAGTCATTTC
>CAZZDT010000362.1:0-4771 GCA_964652435.1 uncultured Bdellovibrionales bacterium | reverse complement strand
TTTCTCTGGGGTGCGCCACTCATAACAGTGTGGCACGTAATCTGTATACCCAAAACCATGTATCATTCTTTAAGGTGGCCCACGCAAGTCAATCGCATACTGGGAAACAACATACTCAGGATGACTCGTCGCTGCCTCAAGAGCTTTTATTGCATGGACATCACCACTATCGGCAGATCGCTTCAAAAGTCGAACTGCTGATATCTGCAGCATACGTTCAGGATTGGCAGCGGCATGGTAAGATTCAGGATTTGTAGACGGCTTTTCTAGAACGTCACGAAACGCTTTGGTTCCTTTCCCAGGGCCCAGTTCAGACAAGGTCTCAATCGCTAACCATCTTAAATTGTAGTTTTTCGGTGCGGTCCGAAAATAGAAGCTTTCAAGCTCTTTCTCGGATTCCTCGTTTTTTCGAAATTGACTTAAGGATTCTTGATACCGCCGCTCCGCGCCTGGGCTCATATCTCCGGCATTTCGAAAATGGGCCATAATCTTGGCATCAGCTTGTTCTTGTCTTTGCTTTTCACTAAGGGTTGAAGACGTACGATTTTTACCCAATGTCTTTTTGGTTATTTTTTCTTTAATGCTTTTAAGGTTTAATTGAGAAGTGCCATGCTCACTAACGAGAGCAGCACTGTCCGTAGGTAACTTAACCTGAGAATATTTCCAGGCAATGAATCCTGTAATCATGCTCGCAACGAAGAAGCCAGCAACTATCCTTTTTTTCATATCTGTCATCGCTTAAAATATTCTGCCATGGCAATCGCCTGTATTGCCCCAGCTACAAGCAGGGTTTCCATATACAAACATTCCAAAGCAATGAGGTCGGTTATTCAGAGTCACACCGCAACCGGCCCAGTCTCTATGATAAAATGAGTTATCTGCACCCTTACCGACTTCGGGGGATAATTCGAATATGGAATAGTGCTCGGCACTGGTACACTTATTGTTGATACATTCAACCTGCTCACGCAGAAGGTTTCCATCATCGTCGGTTCGGTCCATGTAGCCAAACACGTCCGTACCCGATTCTAACAACCTAGAACCTTCGGGATAATAACAAACAGCTTTATTTTGAACATTCAGTCCACACAAACTGCCATTATTTATGCTCAGGTTGGTTAAGTTCTCATCTGTTTTATAGTGTGGACACTGCGATAGGTCAGCGTAACATTGGTTCAAGAGGCTATCGGGTTGAATCCCATCATCTAGCAAAAAGATATGGCTTCCTGCACATACCACACCTTCGCCGTTTTCCCTGCTGGCACAGACAGATTCCCCTTGATTAACAAATTCAGAAAACCCGCCGCTGCTATCAGCCTCAAGGCCATAGCGCTCGTCATTTTCGTTTTGGCAATAAACACTACCAGTGCTGCTTAACACACAAGCACTGACGGCATTGGCACGCACCTGGCGCACCGGGCCATGACTTTCAATTAAAGATTGCACCAGCGCATCCAAGGCAGAACTTACAAAACAACTGACTTCGCCATCTGAAAACTGAGCACAGTATCCATCAAAGCTTAAAACCTCTTTATCTTGGAATAGCCATTGTCCCCAACAAGCATCTTCACCATCCACATTTTTGCACATGGCATCGCAACTTCCATCTGGACACGGTAGGTTTTCGAAAAACGATGTGCCCGGTGCAGTATAGCGGTCGCCTCCCCAACAAAGAAGCCCCAAACCATTCTTTGGAATTGCACAAACCTTATATGATTCGTTTATGGAGGATGCCTGATCGCGCCACACAGCTGACGTTAATCGGAACCCTGATGTCATGTCGCCGTAGCAGCTGTTGCTACTGTTGGCATCACATACAACGTCTGGCGTTTCCATTAGGAAATTCGAAGGGACACCACCATATGCATTACAGATAACTTTACCGCCTAGATAACGCGCACAAACAAAACTGTTTGAATGAACTCTGATATCATCAATTAATACATCTTCGCTGTACTCGGAAGGAATATATCCCAACGCGGATAAATCTTCTTCTCCAGAATTTTCATTGCACGCCACAGCAGTTATAAAAAGAGCGACGCTCAACGCCCATAATCTTAAATTTTGACAATCTATTTTGTAATAAGACATTGTTTATTCCCAAATCCAATCATCTTGAGTAACCAGGGCTGGAGCGGATCCATCAAGAATCTGCCCCTGGTTATAGATATAGTGTGCCGCAAGTCGACGATACATCAGAGATGTAATTTCAAATTCGGACCCCGAAGAGCGGTGCTCTCTCGATTGATAGAGATTCCGTACATAATCAAGATGGTATGTAAATGCACCGGGGTCACTCCCACCATAAGTGGTATCTTTGCCACCAGTGTGGCGTGGACAATCATGAGCATGCGCAGCTTCATGAACCAATATTGCTGCTCGTTCGATAGGAAAAGCCTCATACAAGGCAGGACGACATAAAAACAATTGTTCGGATGCACCCAAAAACGTATCTTTTAGGTAAGCAATATTTCCATCACACTGACACTTCGAATTTAGAGCAGTAAGTTCATCAATGACCCAATCGTATTTTTGGAGCTCGGGAATTCCCCATGAACCAGCCTTCTCAAGTACCCAAATCCCGGCCATTGCGCGCGGAAAAGGACGCCAGGGTTTAGCTGTTCGAGTATTATAACCAAAACCTTCGTTCCAATCGTTTTCTTCGATGTCAAAATCATCAATGTAGCGCTCCGTAGCTGAGTTCGGTACGTCAAAATCTAGCGTGGCTTCTACTGCGGGTGCATTTCCACAAACAGCGTCAGGATAAGCTTCAACCTCGCCATAAGTAACGAAACCTCGCAGAAAAGTTTTAATATGGCTAATCCCAGAAGACATAGTGATATCTTGCCTTAGAAGCACTTCATCTGCATAAAAATCGAACAATGCTACTTTGGTATTTCCTGATTCTTTGTCATAAAACAAAACATAGGAAGAAAGGTTTTCCAGATAGGCTACATGAACAACGCTATCGTATCCTTGACCGAAATTACCTACTTTCTTAAGTTCAAACGACCCATCTGCGCCTACTTCGTACACACCCGCTGCACCGGTAAACTTATCGTAGGCCAATATGTGTTGCAGAATATTGTATCCAAATCCACTGATTAAACGAGCACCATCACTGTACACGGGAACAACCGAGGTCCACTTTTCGGTAACCTCACCAAGCTCACTAGTTATCCGTGTAGCCGCAGTGGTTCCCGGTGGACATATTGACCGCCACCAACGCTGACTTGCTGCTAATGAAATCTGTGAACCACGCGTTACAGAAGTAGGTCGGGACACAGGTCGCACGTTTGAATAGAAAAATGGATTTATTTTAGGAGTTCGATTTCCATTTCTGGACCATCGCGGTAATCGCCCAATACGCTGGTCGACTAATGGGATGGGCTCACAAACTGTCTCACTTTGAGCCGGGGGCTCCCATAAGATGCGCCATTGTGCTGGTTTAGCATTCATATCGCGCGATACAACTTTCATCCATCCATCACTGACAGAATCTGGAGCATGGTAAAGTAAATAAGCAGGTGCATTATTAATCCAAAGAGGTGTTAAATCTGTGGCACCTGCTGGTAAATTAGGAAGAGGATAAATGGCGCCAAGAGACTTATTCGGCTTGGTTTCCACAAACAGTGTTTGACCTGTTATTGAGTCATACAAAAGGGTTGAGTCGGAATACTCAGCAGTTAAATCACTTGAGTCAGGGATTCCAACAATATGAGTCGGTGAAAATCCATTTAGACTTCTTTTCCGGTGCTGAGCGTTTAAGTCATCTAATTCGCTGTCCCATCCTTTGTAGCTGTCACCAAAGGGTGTTGTCTGATATCCTACGTAAGCGTCCGCGCTTATCGAACTTAACAAGTACAACCAGTGTGTATTTTCGACAGTATTCCTCACATAAGACAAAAACACATATTCAGAGTTCCCAGAGAAACTAGAATTTGTTCTTATGGGTCTAAAATTCTTAATGGTTAATTCTGGTGTCTTACTAGAGGGGTCTGCTCCATGCCAATAAAGGTCGGGACCTTTATTGGACTCTGGGTCCCAATAGTCATCGAATGCTCGATAACTAAAATAACTATGGGAAGTAGGAGTTTCTGCCAAACCTGTGGCAACAGGCATCAATATGCAACCTATAAGAGTCAAAATAACTAGACGAATATACCAAACCGAGGACATAACAATCTCTCATTCCAAAATGTCGTAAACGGGTGGTCCTTCTTGCGCCAACACTTCGTGCTGGGGGGAGGTCGCAAGAAAGACCGTTCAAATCTTCGGCGGTGAGCTTTGGCTCTTTTAAGTCCTGCCGCAGGACATGGGTTCACTCTCAGAAAGCAATGCGCGTGCCAAAAATTAACCCAACAAAAATCAGACCCTTAAGCGTGCGTGACGGTCGAAAGTGTCCAAAGTGACGAAGAATGACCAAATTGACCAAAGGCTTCGCCCCACCCTTCTGCTGAACAAGCCAGAAGGTGCGCCGCACTTCACACAGGGGATTGATTGAACGCCAAACACCTCTTGGGCCCTCGGGGGGGATAGACCGGCAAGGTGCAAACAACCGGAGTTCAAACATGCGCCACCGGGCCAAAAGCTCCCGATGGGTGCGACGCATGGGACGGCGAACTACGCAAAAGATTCCCATTGGGCAAACAAAAAGGTGGGCAAAACCCTCACAATTTTTCCTGTTTTGTGATCTCCGTCACACAAAACGCATGAGCAGTGCGTCAAAAAAGTACCTGTACACTAGGTATTTGGGGTACCAAGTAATTTG
>CAZZDT010000361.1:0-4772 GCA_964652435.1 uncultured Bdellovibrionales bacterium | reverse complement strand
CCCGGCAAATCACGGACCTCAAGTGGGGCACGCCAAACCCTGTCATGCTTCGCGATGCTGACTTTGGTCCAGTTCGACTGCGAGCTTTTGGTACCTACGCACTCAAAGCCATCGACCCAACTATTATCCTGAAAGAGCTGGTCAGTACCGACGGTGAATTCAATGCCGATGAGGTATCCGAACTCTTGCGATCCATCATCATCAGTTCTTTCGCCGATATGCTCGGCGAAGCGGGTATTCCTGCTTTGGATCTTGCAGCCAAGTACCGCGAGCTTGGCGACAAAGCCCGCGAACTTGTATGCGAGCGCATCGATGACGAATACGGCTTAGAGGTTACGCAACTCAACATCGTCAACATTTCATTGCCACCAGAAGTTGAAAAAGCAATCGACCAACGCAGCAGCATGAATGCCATTGGCAACATGCAACAATTCCAACAATTCCAGATGGGCAATGCCATGATGGCGGCGGCTGAAAATCCATCGGGTGGTGGTGCATCCGAAGGTCTCGGACTGGGCATGGGATTCGCCATGGCGGGACAAATGATGGGCGGCATGAACCAACAAGCAGGCGCTGGTGCTGGTGCTCCTCCCCCTCCTCCACCAATGAATGGCCCCACATTTCATGTTGCAGTCAACGGACAAACCCAAGGCCCATTTTCATTGCAGCAAATGGCCGCGGGTGTTTCTCAGGGTCAAATCAATGGCGAGACGATGGTATGGAGTCAGGGAATGGCTGGATGGATGCCTGCTTCTCAGGTTTCTCAACTAGCATCTTGTTTTGCCGCACCTCCGCCACCACCACCACCGGCACCGGGCGGGCAGAGCTGATTCATGACCGGAATATCATCTTTTGAAGCAGCACAACGACTTCCTGAAGATCAGACACGCCTCTTTCCATGCGAGGGATGCGGGTCTGATCTTGAATTCAATATTAAAGTTCAAAAGCTGAAGTGTCAGTTCTGTGGCTTTGAAAAAGAAATCGATCTCTCGGAAGAAGCAACCATTGAGGAACAAGACCTCAACGCGATGTTGGCCAAACAAGCGAACAGCAAAACATCGGAAGACAGTTCAACCGACAGCGAGTACAATTGCAGTGAATGCGGTGGCACCGTTCTCTTCCAAAACAATGTGATCAGTACCGAATGTCCTTACTGTGGTTCGCCTATCCAAAAACAAGAAGTGCACGGTTCCTGCAACCGAATTCCCACAGATGCAGTGCTCCCCTTTATGGTTCCCCACGAAGAAGCCAAGTCCAACTTGAAGAAGTGGGTAGAGTCTAGATGGTTTGCGCCAGGTGACTTCAAGCAACGAGGCGTTCAAGGAAAATTCAATGGGCTATACATGCCACACTGGACGTTTGATGCTCTAACTTTCAACGAATACAGAGGTGAGCGCGGCGAAACCTATACCGTCAAAAAGAAAGATGGGGGCACCGAAACCAAAACGCGATGGTATCCGGCCAGCGGACGCTTTCAACGTTTCTTCGATGATGTTCTCGTGTGCGCTGTTCGGGATGCCAAGCGAAAGCTCATGGAAAAACTCGAACCCTGGTATTTAGATAAAGCAGTCCCATTCAACCAGGAATCTCTCGCGGGCTACCAAGCCATGACCTACGAAGTCGAACTTCAAGAGGGCTTCAAAATGGGTCGAGAAAAAATGGATGAGGCCATCCGCCGGGAAGTCAAAAAGAGAATCGGTGGGGACCGTCAGCGCATCCACTCGATTACCAGTCGCTACGATGGGCTGACTTTTAAAAACATGATGCTACCAGTGTGGATGCTGGCTTACCGATACAACGATAAGTCGTACCAAGTTGTGGTCAACGCTTCCACCGGCGAAGTACAAGGCGAGCGACCGTGGAGTTGGGTAAAGATTTTCTTTACTTCACTCCTCGTCGTTTCAATCTTTGTAGGGATCGGCATTCTCGAGAAGCAATAATCAGGGCAGATACATTTTTTTACGAGTCACTCCCGTCGTCGAATCGAGCCAAGCACCTAAAAAGACCTTTTATTTCAGAGCACTGGACGGATTTAAATAGAGTTTCGCTCCCTCTTCCATCCGGCCATTCCCTATGCCATGAATGGAATCAGAATTGCTGAGTGGAGGCAGCTAAGATGAAACTAAGGGGTCGTATCGCAGTGATCACAGGCGCAAGCCGCGGGATTGGAAAAGCAATCGCTATTGCTTTGGCAAAAGAAGGCTGCGCCGTCGGACTCATGGCACGATCTGAAGAAGCCCTCTCGGAAACCGCAAAGGCATGCCGAGAATTTGGTTCCTCTGTTTTCGCTCTACCCATTGATTTGGGAAGCCCGCTGGCCGCTGCCGAAGGACTCAAACTCCTCGTGCGCGAACTCGGTGGCTTGGACATACTTATCAACAACGCCGGCACAGGCGGTTCGGGCTCTATCGAAGAGCTAGAGCTTGAAGACTACGACCGTGTCCTGAATTTGAACCTTCGAAGTGTGATTGCCCTCTGCAAGCAAGCGATTCCTAATTTGAAAGAGTCGGACAATCCCGCCATTATTAACATTGCTTCAGTGGCGGGCATCCTGACCTACCCAGGCGGAACGGCTTATGCGACCAGCAAGCATGCTGTGCGTGGATTCACTGCTTGTCTCTTTGATGATGTGCGTGAACACGGCATTAAGGTCTCCGCCATATCTCCGGGCTACGTCAATACGGATATGGTCCAAAGCCCCAAGCTCGACTCGAACAAGATGATTCAAACCCAGGATATAGTGGATGCGCTTATGTACCTTCTGAATGCATCCCCTACAGTTTGTCCTACAGAAATTATCTTACGTCCCCAAATCGCGCCTTACATTTAAAAGTATTTAGGAGCTCACTCATGTCTTTAACCAACCGTCCCGCAATTCTCTCATGTGCTGTGACCGGTGTTCTGACGAACCCCAAACAACATCCGGTTCCAGTCACCCCAGAACAAATGGCCGACGCATGTTTGGAGGCTCATGAAGCCGGAGCATCAATTGTCCATGTACACTTTCGAATGCAACAAGAAGGCCTCGGGCACCTACCATCATGGGACCCCGCTGTTGCCAAAGATATCTGCGACGCCATTCGAGAAAAGGTTCCGGGTATTATTATCAACATGTCGACTGGAGTCTTTGGAAATGACATTTCAGGCCCGGTAGATTGTATGGCTGCGGTGAAACCAGAATATGCGGCATGTAATTCAGGCAGCATGAACTATCTCAAATTGAAAAAAGATAATTCCTGGGCATGGCCACCGATGTTGTTTGATAACCCAGTTGATAAAGTTCAAAAGTTTCTCGACGCCATGGCCGAGCATAATACCCGTCCAGAATTCGAATGTTTTGATTCGGGCCATATTCGCTCCGTGCGAATGTTTCACGACAATGGCATGGCCGAAAACCCAAGCTATAACTTTGTAATGGGTGTAGCTTCCGGCATGCCACTCGATGCCGACTGGCTCCCGATGCTTCTTCCATTGAAGTCGCCTGATTCTCTCTGGCAAGTCACTGCAATTGGCCGGCAAGAAATCTGGGATGTTCATCGCCGGACCGCTGAGCTCGGTGGTAACCTACGAACTGGGTTGGAGGACACCTTCTATCTCCCCGATGGAAGCCGAGCCACCAACAACGGAGAGCTCATTCAAGCACTCGCAAACTGCGCCAAAGAAGCTGGTCGAGAGATCGCTACCCTGGAGCAAACCCGCGAAATACTTGGATTTTCTCAAATAACAGCCCCTTAGGCCCCTCCCCCCTTTGGTTGCATGGCCAGAGACTATCATGCTATTTTTAAGCTCTTGGGGGAGCTAGATGACCGAGCTCGCAGACAATCGTTGTATCCCTTCCGATGGCAACACGCCGCCGGTGACGGATCAGCGTGCCACCCAGCTTCTCAGTGAATTGGGAGATGGTTGGACTGTCAACGGTTCCGGACATCTTGAAAAACTCTTTGTCTTCAAGAATTTTGTCGAGGCTATGAGCTTCGCCAATGAGATTGGTGATATTGCAGAAGCAGAAGGTCACCATCCAGATCTTCATATCGGTTGGGGCCGATGTGGGGTGGAAATATGGACTCATGATATCAACGGCCTAGCAGAAAGTGATTTCTTCCTAGCGGCCAAAGTCAACAGAGCCCATAATCAAAGAGTTCAGAGATCCGAGTGAACAAAGGGGAATAATACCATGCTTCCAGAATCCTGTGCCTTCGGTGTAAAAGAGTGGGCTGTTGTTGTTGAAGCTATCCGAAGCGGCAAGCAATGCTACCTCTTGAAAAAAGGTGGACTCACTGAGCCAGACCATCCCGACTTTGAAAGACCGGGTGGCTTGTTTGGTTTGATTCCAACTTGGACGAAGCAGCATCCCGATCATCTTAGAGCTGAAAGTTGCCGCGAATTCACGGAGCAACTCGAAGGTGATGATGCAAGCGATTCCTACTCAATTACAACGGTTGTCGATATCACGGAGCAGGTCGTCTTGAGTAATCCAATCAGAGCACACCGACTCTGGGAACGGCATGTTTGGCGAGCTGACTACATAACAGAACGAATCAACACACGGCCTGAAGTTCCGCTTCATCTACTTTTTGTTCGAGCCTATGAATTGGACAAGCCCATTGAGATCAAACGGGAAGAAAGCTTCAACTCGATGCGCCACTGGGTATCATTGGGACAAGAAGCATCTTTGAATGAAGCCCAGGTCGTGCTGAAAGATCCAGAGTACAAACGCGAAACACGAATTGTCCGCGAACTGCTTAACGCCTAATCACCCAGAGGCTAGAGCA
>CAZZDT010000360.1:0-4777 GCA_964652435.1 uncultured Bdellovibrionales bacterium | reverse complement strand
TGCGTCCGCAAAGCCGTCGCCATCGTTATCAAAGTCAGCGCAGCCGTCGTCGTCTTGAAAACCGTCGATATCTTCTTGCTCGGTTGGACACTTATCGTTCTCATCTGGAACACCATCGCCATCGTCATCTAAATCAAGACAGCCGTCGTCGTCTCGAATGCCATCACGATCCTCTGGCTCATTGGGACAAACATCATCTTCATCCAAAACCATATCGCCGTCGTTGTCGGCATCAGGGCACCCATCGTCGTCTTCAAAACCGTCCATGTCTTCTGGTTTATCAACACACTCATCTCGGTCATCGGATAAACCATCGCCATCGGTATCCGTCGCAGTTAAACCTGCAGAGTTATAAACAAGTTCGACCATCACCCGAGGAGCTGCGGTGCCGTAACCAGGGTGCAGTCCACCTCCCGCGCCCACACCAAAGGTCCAAGCCCCACCTACAGTCATACGGCCGCCCACCAAAAATCCCATAGGAGTCAGCGCCCCCCAAGCAGCCGAATCATCATCGGCTCCCACACCAAAGGGTTCGTTGGCCGGAGTTCTGCCATAAAGCTCGCCGAGAACACTCAAGGTAAATGCTTCACCTCGAATCCCGATCAAATCTACCGTGGCCGCAAGGTTCCAAAAAATTTCATTCGAAATCGTAAGGGTTTCAATGGTTGCATCTTGTCGATGGCGATAACCCGCATTGATATGGGCGGTCACCAAGCCTTTTTGAGAGGAAAGATAAATCGCCGGTTCAAGGGCAACACCGCCTTCTCCGGCATAAGCAGCACTGCCCGTTGGCAATACAACGCCGAGGCCCGCCGCAACATCGAGTGCACCTTGGCCTAGACCAAACAGTTTTGTTCGTGAAACGAATCGAATGTCGCCAAATGAAGCAGCACTCAAAGAACCCAGTCCCACCTCAAGGCCCGCCGCATCAAAGGCTGCTCCTTCTGCCCCACCTTGCAAAACCACAGGTGCAGAAAGACCAACCTCAAGCCATTCCCAAAACGCCATGGTAAATGACAAGGACGCGTCCAATCGATTCGATACCAATGCACCAACTTCTTCTTGGGCGCCTGAGGTTTGGGTGAGACTCAATACCAATGGGTCTCGGGCATACTGTAGATGCATCGCAGCTCGATAGCCCAGATGTTTGCCCATTTGAGCGGATTCCGTGGCCCACAACCCATAGGTTCCGCTGGCCGGTTGAACCAACTGGATATCAACCTCATAAGCATCCGCCGCCGCAGGAAATAACAAAAGCAGCCCAACAAATAGCTTCAATGTCTTGAGTGCATTCACCATGTGAGAATCATAGAGTCAGACCAGGATGTCCAGGGAAAGATTTCGATGAGACATTAGACCGACGGTTTCAGTTCCTCAGCCAACTCTAAGATATACTGACCATAGCCTGATTTACTTAACTTTTCGCCCAATGCACAAAACTGAGCATGATCGATTGTGCCCATTCGATAAGCGACTTCTTCAATGCAACCAATCTTTAAACCCTGTCGTTCCTCAACCGTCTGAATAAAATGACTTGCCTGGAGCAAAGACTGATGGGTACCCGTATCCAACCACGCGATTCCCCGTCCCATGATTTCGACCTGCAGACTTTCATCCTCAAGGTACATCCGATTTAAGTCTGTAATTTCCAGCTCACCACGGGGTGAGGGTTTCAGTGCCTTGGCAAACTCCACAACACGAGAATCGTAATAGTAGAGGCCGGGCACCGCATAGTGACTTTTCGGGTTCTCCGGTTTTTCCTCTAAACTGATGGCTAAGCCAGAAGAGTCGAATTCAACCACACCATAGCGGCTGGGATCTTTTACCCAATAACCGAAAATAGTCGAAGAGACCTCCCGAGCAGCCACCGCTTGAAGTCGTTTAGCGAGGCCATATCCATAGAAAAGATTGTCCCCAAGAATCAAACTTACGGGGTCGCCGTCAATGAACGATTCGCCAATTAAGAAAGCTTGAGCGAGGCCTTCGGGTTTCGGCTGTTCTGCGTATTCAATTCGAATTCCCAGATCACTGCCATCACCTAAAAGCTTTCTAAACTGAGGTAAATCTTCAGGGGTGGATATCAGCAAGACCTCGGTTACACCGGAGAGCATCAAGGTCGAGAGCGGATAATAAACCATCGGCTTATCATAGACTGGCATCAACTGCTTACTTGTCGCCAAGGTAAGAGGATGCAACCGCGTTCCGGAGCCACCCGCTAGAATAATACCCTTCATCTTACTCTCCTTGGTTAGAGTAGCTTAATCGAAATTGTTTTCAGCTTCTGCCAAAACTTTTGCGACCTTATCTTTATCACTCAAAAGAGGTTCATGGTTCGGCCATTGAATATTTAAGGCAGGGTCGTTCCACAGAATACCCCGCTCATGCTCCGGTGAATAATATCCACTTTGCTTGTAAACGATGATTGTGTCTTCACGAAGGGTCAAAAAGCCATGAGCAAAGCCCTCTGGAATTAAAAACATCTTGTGATTTGATTCACTCAACTCAACCCCGTGCCACTGACCATAGGTTGGACTCTTTTTTCGAATATCGACCGCAACATCAAAAATCGCTCCTCGAACACATCGAACCAATTTCGCAAGGGGAGCCGGATTCAACTGATAATGTAAACCGCGAAGCACACCCTCTTTGGAACGGCTTTCATTTTCCTGAACAAAGGTAGGAAGGCCCAGCTCTTGAAAGCTTGAGTCGCGTAAGGTCTCCTTGAAATAACCCCTATGATCCCCAAACACCTGAGGCGTGATAATCATCAAGCCTTCGATATCAGTCGTTAACTTTTCAAAGCCCATATCTATCCCGTGGCCACAGCCAATTCGTGGTCAGCATTGCGTTTTGCCAAAACAGACCAAGTCACCATGAGATGAAGTACCAGATGTAGAGAATTGAAGCCAGAATCGGAAAGCTTAGCCCTTCAAACTGCGCTCTTTAAGAATTTCCATCGCCCGGATCAATGTACTCGGAACTTCCCTCAACACCTGAGGATCTTGGAAGAAACGACGACATACCCGTACTGTTTCCCAACTAAGGGCCAATGGCGCATAGCTTAGGAATGTCCAGGGACTTTCGTTTTTAGCCCAAAGAAGATAGCGATTTGCAAACGCGCGCGCCCTCAGCGCAGGAGGCTTTCCATCAGGTCCTCGCCGACAATGTTCGACAATTGCGCCGGGCTCATAAAGGTGGTCGTAACCAGCCAGGCCTAAACGCCACGCCAAATCGACATCTTCATAATAAGCGAAAAACTCTTCATCAAAGGGCCGTGGACCAAGCGCTTCAAGCGCGGTTCGCCGATAAAGAGTTGCCGTGGCCGAAGGGCCAAAGAGTTTACGAGGCTCATCATACTGACCGCGATCAATTTCACCATGGCCAATATCCAGAGGTCGCAATGCATGACTACCAAGTTCGATACCAGCTGAATCTATAAACTGCTGCCCATCCTTGAGATAAACCATTTTCCCCACGGCACTTGCAGAGTTCGGGTTCTGCTCAAGCAGATGGTAAAGCATTTCGACATAGCCCGGCCGAAGCGTTGCATCATCGTTGAGATAAAACACATAAGGTTGATCGGTTGTTAGCAAGCCTTCATTGCAGGTGTAGCTAAAACCTCGGTTACCCTTTTGATGATGCAGGGAAAACTCAAGGTCAGACGCCTCAAGCAAAGCTAAAGTATTATCTTGTGAGCCATTGTCGAAGATATGAATGTCATGAACACGCTGGTCTCTTAAGGATTCAAGACAACGTAGAATGACGGCTTCACTGTTCCAAGTGGTAATGATGATAGAAATAGGAAGCGTCGACATTGGAAAAAAAAGAGCCCGCGATGCGGGCTCTAATCAATTAGTGTGCTGCATGCTTTGCGGCTTCAAGCCGAACTTTCGCCCTTCGGGCTCGAGCCATTTCCGCATGGTATTCAGAGTTAGCTGAATCAAGTGACTTCAGTTTTGATTCTGCATCGGCCAGTGCTTTGGTGGCTCGATCAACATCAATGTCGCGAGCATTTTCGGCACTTTCAGCCAAAACGGTTATACGGTCATCACTGACCTCGAGAAATCCGCCACTAACAGCGTAAGTCTCGGAACCATTTCCTTGCTGAAGAACAACCAGTCCTTCTTTAAGATCTGCAAGCAAAGCCCGGTGGCCAGCGAGTACACCAACTTCACCTAAAGCCGATGGTGCCAAAACCTCTTCGTAGGTTCCCGCAGCAACTGGACTTTCTGGGGTTACAATACTTACTTCAAGACCCATGATTCACTCCTCTCACCAGCTTCAATTAAGCAGTGAGTTTCTTGGCCTTCTCAATTGCTTCTTCAATTGTACCAACCATGTAGAAAGCTTGCTCTGGAAGATCATCGTGGTCACCGCGAACGATTTCCGCGAATGCCTTGATGGTGTCCTTAAGCTCAACGTAAACACCAGGTGTACCGGTGAAAACTTCAGCAACGAAGAACGGCTGGCTCAAGAACTTTTGAATCTTACGAGCACGGGCAACAACTGCCTTATCTTCGTCGTTCAATTCATCCATACCAAGAATCGCAATGATGTCTTGGAGTTCCTTGTAACGCTGCAAGATAGCCTGAACCGCACGGGCAGTATTGTAGTGTTCTTCACCAATAACTTGTGGGTCAAGAAGACGGCTGCTTGAATCCAGCGGGTCAACCGCAGGATAAATTCCAAGCTCGGAAATCTGACGAGACAGAACTGTTGTCGCATCCAAGTGAGCAAACGTTGTTGCTGGTGCGGGGTCAGTCAAGTCATCGGCAGG
>CAZZDT010000359.1:0-4786 GCA_964652435.1 uncultured Bdellovibrionales bacterium | reverse complement strand
CAAGAATATCGGAGGGCCGCTGGGTTTTTCTCCTCCAGTATTTTTGAATTGTTCAAACTTGAGTTTATTGATTTCGCCAAGCGTGGCGGAAGAATAAAATTAGTTTGCAGTAATCGAATAGCTCTGGAGGATATTACAGCTGCAAAGGATGCGGAATCTGACCTCAAGTTTTGGGATATTGAGGGTTATTTAGACCGAGAACTTGAGCGTATAGAAGAATTCCCATTTGGTGACCAAGCGGTCGCGTTTTTTGCCACCTTAATTCAAGTGGGTATCTTGGAGCTTAGGGTCGCGGAATTGGGGTCAGGCGCACTTTTCCACGATAAAACAGGCGTGTTTTATGACTCGGGGAGCAATCGCGTTTCTTTTAGAGGGTCATCGAACGAGACGTTTATGGGATGGTCTAAGTATGGAAATTTTGAGAGTTTGGAGGTTTTTCGATCTTGGGATAGTAACGACGAAAAAAGAGTTATGAATCATGAGCGTTATCTGGTGGATCTCTGGAAGAACCAGATTCCTAATCTATCGGTGATGCCTCTCAGAGAGATATCTCTGAAAATATTAGCTGCAAAAAGCAGAGCTGATTTAGAGGAATTCAGAGACGTAATAGTCGAATTTAACCGCTCGAGTCAGCGTGCCAAAACAGAGCAAGAACGGAATACCAAAAAATCAGTCTCCTCGCACAAAAAGCGCACACTGGAGAAGTTTCAGAGTGATACTCTTCAAGCATGGAAGGATTGTAATTATCGAGGCATCATCCAGCACGCAACGGGAAGCGGAAAAACCGTAACAGCTATCAGTGCTATTCAAGAGCATTCTTCCCTTGGCTTTCCCACCATCGTCGTCGTTCCATCGCGGCTATTATTACGCCAATGGTATTCCGAAATTTTAATCGATATGCCCAAAGCATCTATTTTGAGGTGTGGAGATGGCCATAGCAGTTGGAAGACAAGCTCACGCCTTAGAAAGCTATTGATGCCAAACTCTTCAGCTAGCGGGAATGTGATTCTCACGACTGCAGAAACCATGAGAACAGAAAAGTTTGTTAATCAGCTCGGTGATCTCGCTAATGCTCTCATAGTGGCGGATGAGGTCCATACGTTGGGCAGCCCAGAGAATAGAAAAATATTAGAGAAAGATTTTGGTAGAAGATTAGGCTTATCAGCGACACCTGTACGATATGGTGACGAAGAGGGGACAGCTCTCTTGTTGAGCTATTTTGGGGAAATACTTTGCCCGGTAATCTCAATTAATGACGCCATCGAAAAAGGTCGTCTCGTAAATTATCTATATCACCCTGTAGGTGTTCAATTGACAGATAATGAAATGGCAGACTGGCAGGCGATCACCAGACAGTTAATTAAGATGGGAGCGAGAGGGAATACATCTCAGCCACCGGATAAACTTGAAGCAATTAAAAAGCTTTGGATTAGAAGATCAAGAATAGCAAAAACAGCTGAAAACAAGGTGCCAGAGGCTGCCCGAATTATTTTGTCGGAATATGAAACTGGGGATTATTGGATTATTTATTGTGAGGACATGAACCAGTTAGAATTGTTGAATGAGATTTTGCGGGAAAATAGCATTTCGCCCCAGATCTACGTTACAGCCCTCGAGGGTTCCCCAAAAGCCGAGTTGGCCGACTTCAGAGAAAATGGCGGAGTTCTGTTATCAATAAGATGTTTAGATGAAGGAGTTGACATACCTCGGGTATCGCATGCTCTAATTATGGCGTCGTCTCAGAATCCACGCCAATTTGTACAAAGAAGAGGGCGTGTACTGCGCGTTGACGGAATAAAATTAAAGGCGAGCATATTCGATCTCTTCGCTTTGCCGATAGCTGATGATGGGACGGTAGCGAATAGTATTGTTGAAAGCGAATTATTAAGAGCGGTCGAATTTTCTGATCATGCTCTGAACAATACAACAGCCCGCATGAAATTACGGAGTTTTATGATCGATATGGGCTTAGATCCAAATAAAGTAGAAAATTCAGCAGATGTAGTTGAAGAAGAGGTTCGCAATTGATTATTGATAACCTTAATGAATCTCAACTTACCCTTGCCTTAGAAATGATTCAAAAAGCGCAAGAAGATTTTGATTGTAATTTCAGTATTGAGGAATTCTCAAAGCTACTGGCCACAGTGCAGTCTTCCTCAGATCTCAAAAATAAAGATATTGAGAAACAAATAATGGTTATGCTCGAAAGTTGAGGTTAAGAGATGATCATTAAAGAATTGAATTTAAAAAACTGGATGATTTTCCGTGGGGAGCAATCAATTCAATTTGCTTCAGGAGAAGCAAATATTACGCTTATTTTTGGGGAGAACATGCATGGGAAAACCTCACTTCTAAATGCAATTCGTTGGGCTATGTACGGAAAAGCAATAAACCGCCAAGGGAAAGCAATTCCCAATGCTGAACTAATAAATACGGACGCGAGCAGAGGCGGGGAATTTGATACCGGGGTGGATCTGACGTTTGATGTAGACGATACAGAATACAGGATCCACCGTAAGATCGATTTCTCGAATATTAGAGGAGAAATGAGTACGTCTTTAAAAGTTAATGGAAGGGCAGTTGACGCAGGTAATATTGAAGCGACCATAGAACGATTACTTCCAGAAATGATATCTCAATTTATGCTTTTTGATGGGGAGCTGCTTAAACAGTTTGAGGCGTTGGTGGTCGCAGAAGGTACTGCCCAAGCCACTGGAATAAAAAACGCAATTGAAGATACTCTCGGCATTCCAGTGTTACAAAAAACTGAGGATGCGATCGAAATGATCGAAAAAAAGCTTATAAAAGAGCGTAATCTCGAGCTGCAAAAAGATTCTGAGTCAAAATTAATCGCAGGAAAACTTCAGGAATTCGAACTTAAAATTAATACAATGAAAGTCGAGCGCCAAGAAGCGATACATAAAAAGAACGCTTATGAAGATGAAATTTCTGAAATTCGTGTGACTTTGGACGAAGCCGATAGTGCACTGCGCCTGATAGAGAAAAAGAATTATGCCTTAAACAGTAGAAAAGAGCTCAAACAGGCTATTTCTATTGATGCCACTCAACTCAAACAATTAGCAAAAGAGTTATGGGTATGGCCATTAGAAAACGCACTATCAAAAACCGTTAAAGACCTTAATAAAAAACTTGAGCAGTTGAATAAGGCGCGTGATGCCATCGCCACAAAAAGTCAAACGGTGTCTAAAATAAAAAAAGCACTCGAAGCGACAGTTTGCCCAACTTGTGGGGCGGAAGTTAACTCAGAGCAAATGTCTTCATTGAAGACTGAGTTAACTCAACTTGAGCGTGATCTTGAAGAGGTTAGCGACACGGATGAGCTCATTTTTGAAACGACGACAAGACTTAGAAAGCTAGCCTTTTCGGAAGATATTAACGATGGTCGAGCAGAATATTCAATTTTAAGTAAGAATTTGGCCAGAGATGAAGGCAAGTTACTCGCGCTTGAAAATGAAGTCTATGATATAGAGCAGCAATTGAAAGGTGTCGACGAGCATACTTCGTTACTAGCTCGCCAAAAATATGATTCGATTAATGGTGAAATTGCGGTTCTAAAAAAGATGATATTTGATTTTGATGAAAAATTAATTGGACTAGACAAAGACATAAAGGAAATTCAAAAATCGGTAGACTTTCAACGCGTATCGCAACACTCTACAATTATTGAAAGAACTAACAAAGCGGGGCAAATAAAAGATATTGTTGCGAATGCAGTGTTACTGTATCGAGACGAAATGAGAAAGAAAGTTCAAGATCGTGCGACTGAAACGTTTTCTTTTCTTACTACGGAAAAAGAATTCGACAAGTTAGAAATTAACGATAGTTATGGATTAAACCTGGTTGTTGATGGCACGGTGGTCAACCGTAGTGCTGGTGCTGAGCAAATTGTGGCAATCAGCCTTATTGAAGCCTTGAACTTTAACGGGCGCCGTAAGGGACCCATGATAATGGACACACCTGTAGGGCGGCTTGACCGGCTCCATCGAGCAAATATTTTGGCCCATCTTCCTACCGTAGTTACTCAACTCGGCATATTTGTCCATAGCGGTGAACTGACAGAGGATGATCAAGCAATTGATGAAAAATCGGTTGGTGCTCGTTATCGAATTGAGCGACAGTCTACATTCCATTCCGAAATTATAAGGATGTAGGGATGTCTGAAACCAAAGACCAAAATGATAGAGATCGGGTTGGGCTAAATGAAGAGAGTAGACAAATATTAGATGAGCTAATAGCCGATGGTTTCTTTAAAGATGCGATCGACGCCTATCGTTTAGCTGCTGCTCTTGCAATTGAGAAGAGGGTTGAGATCAAAGATCATCAGGTGCAAATGGAAGGCCATATGTATCTTCGTAGTCAAATTGATCCAGACGGTCATTTCGGAGATTCGATTGCCGAGATATTCCCAGAATATAGTAGTATTAAACTTAGAGCACTGGAGAAGTTCGCGGACCTAGGTATGCCACTTTTACAGGATCTGGTGACGAAAAAAGGATCGCTCGAATTCTGGGAAAATTAAATGAAACCGCGTCTGTACATATACCATAAAGACCCAGAGTTTCGAGGCTTCATAATTCCTGACCTAGGTGCATTGGAAGAACGCTACGATGCGTTTCGCAACGATCAAGCCTATGTCCATGTCGGGTTTTCCGCTATATCAAACGACAAGATTTTAAACGCGCTTAATGGCCTGCCACACGGTTTATATTGCAACAGTTCTTTTTTAAACTGTGAGCCTGGCGTTAATTGGTCAGGCACAACAAAC
>CAZZDT010000358.1:0-4791 GCA_964652435.1 uncultured Bdellovibrionales bacterium | reverse complement strand
TCTGTCAAAGACGACCTTGCTTTTCGAAAAAATATCAACATCAATAGTGCTGCAAGAGCGAGCTGATCACCAACACGGCGCCACCAAGCAAAATAATCCATTCACTTTTGCCTCGTCCCTCTTCATCCAAAAGGTCTGGATCAATCTCGCCGATATCAGCAAGTTCTTCATCCTCAGACACTTCGGCTACCGCCTCGGGTAAAGCTGGTTCAGGAAGTTCATCAGGCGAGAAGCCTCCATCCAACGGCATGTCCATTTCGAGGGGCTCATTGCCATCTGCCTCAGGAGCCTCTGCCGGCGTATCGGCTTCATCGGGCGTATCGGCATTGCCTTCGTCACCAGGTGCACCAAAATGAGACGCTTCTTCCTCAAACTCCTCAGGCTCATCGAAGTCGAAGCCGGGCACATCTTTCAGAGCCGCCATGAGGTCGGCATTGGGATCGATATACAGAAGTTTAATGGGACCAATGATGATTTCATCACGGTCTTGAAGGCGCCGTGGGCGACTGATTGGCTGTCCTTTTACGACTACGCCGTTACGTGAACCCAGGTCCTCGATGGTATAACCATTCCAATCCTTCTTAACCAATGCGTGCTTGCGCGAAACGTTCGGGTCGTTGAGCATCAGCTCACATTCTTGCGCGCGCCCCATATACCACTCAGTAATAGAGCCAGAAAGCATCAGACGCTTGCCCTCATCCGCACCGGAGAGAATCCGAAAGTATGGTCCGCTGTCGTCATCACTTTGGAGCCGACCTAGGATGCCTTGTACCGCCCGAGCGGCAATAGCCTGCGTGGCTTCCATTGGGTCCGGCCGCTCAATGTCATCAGTTTCAATCGCGCATGTGACCTTAGCTCGAGTAAGCTCGATGATATCCCCATCACGAAGAATAATTTTTTCACCGCTCCCAAGCTTGTTTCCATTGACGACGGTTCCGTGAGTGGATCCAAGATCCTCTATGAGGTACACCCCATCTGTTTGGAAAATTTTCGCGTGCTGGCGAGAGATGGTGGAAACCGGCAATTGAAAATCCGATGATTCATCTCGACCCATTACGATAGCGGCGGCCGACGACTCGTGTGTCAGCGCCTGCCTGCGGTCGTCTTCCAACGTTATGACTGCCGTTAATCGAATCACAGCCGTTACACTTCCTCGTTTGGTTGCGGCTTAGCCCTAGTTGAACTGTAAATCACGCACTCGCTGAATACACCAGCTTCGTTCTCCAGGAAAATCCTTCGCGGTTGTGAGCGCAACAAAGTGGCGGCATAGCTCGACCACATCTTTTGCTCGAAGAAATGCGTCCATTATTTTCGCAGCCCGTAAATAGGCTTCCGAGTATTGCGGATTGAGCTGGATGGTACTCTGATAATACCGAAGCGCCTGCTCTTTGTCCTTTTTCTGATCGAAGAGCCTTGCCAGCTTAAAATGCAACTCGGGATCACCCGGATTGTTGCTCATATCAGCCATCGCTTTGGTAATTGCCGCATCTTTCAAGTTTAAGCATTGATAAGCACGCTGGATGTTCTGCTGACACTCTAGATGCTGGTCATCGATGCGTAAACAGGTAGCGAACTCATCAAATCCGTCTTGGCAACGGCCCAGTTTCAAATAAGTTGTTCCGAGATTGTAGTATCCCTGCGCATAATCGGGGCAGATATTCGTCAAAGCCTGAAAATTTGCCTTGGCCGATTCGTAATCTCCACCTTCGTACTCAAGCACCGCTAAACCTTGACGACAATCGCAAAGCTCCGGGTCTTGTTCTACGCATCGCAGATACTGGTCGCGAGCCAGTGTTGGGCGGCGCTCTCGATAGTAGCAAAGAGCGAGGTTCGCACGCGCGTCTACGTACCCGGGATCGATCTCGATTGCCTGGAGAAACTGGTCGCACGCGGCGCCATAGTCTTGGCGTTCAAGAAAAATACTGCCCAAGTTATTATAGACCTCGGCAAAGTCGTCCTTCAGAGAGAGAGCTTGCTTATATCTGTCGACGGCCAATTCGATGCGGCCACGCTGATGCTCAATCATTCCCAAGTTATGGTAGGGCTCAGCGTATTTTGGCGCGAATTCAATCGCGAGTTTGCAACGGGCCTCGGCCTCGGTCAGTTTGCCTTGTGCAAGATACTGAGCACAAAAGGAATTGTGCTCCTCCGCCTTCGGATGGAGGGTATTGTCGACGCAGTAGGCACAGCTGCTCCCCAGCCAAAGAACCAAGAACAATGTGGTTCCTTTAAACGGCAGTCTGAACTTCTTCATCATATCGGTCATCATGACTCATTTCCGTAAGGCATTTCAGGTACTATACCATTGTTTAGGTTGGTGATGGCCCCCGTGTCAATTGGGTCCCCGCTCAACCCGCTATTTCGGGCTGCAGCCTAATTGACACTGAGCCCAGAGTAACAGAATATCCCAAGAATGAACGCGAAAAATAGTATTTGGCTTGCACTGGCCTTTTCACTCTTCGCAATGCCTACCGAGGCATTTGCACAATACAAAAACGCCTCCTTCGGATTTGACACCGCTGGCTGGCTCCTTACCCTTCCATCGGCTGTGGACGAGTCCGGAAATATTCTGCCCCTGGACAATCGGCCTATGCGACTTGGGCAAGGGCTTCGGTTTGGGGGAGAAACCAACTGGAAGCTTAATCATGACCAATGGTGGTTCACGGGCCGGGTGAATTTTGCGTTTATGACCTTTCCGGCTGGCGACTCGGCCGGGACCCTTCAGGAGCAATACGACGCCGCGGCCGAAGATACCATAGGTACCGTCTTTGGCGTTGAAGCAGGCATAGGCGTTCGCTACTTCTTTTTGACCGACAGGATACGTCCCTATCTCCAGGTAGGAACGTCCTATATGCGCCTTTTTACTTTAAGCACCGTTGCGGAAGAAGCTTGTACTGGCCCAACTTGCGACGGGGGCGATGCGGGTGGATTCACAAATGCTCAGAATTATTTTGGCCATCCCAACATAGGCGGCGTCCATGTTCAGCCAGGTCTTGAATGGGTCTTTACCCGTGACATGGCCCTTCACGTCTATGCCGACACGCAATACTGGATTATCTTCAACGCACCCGACAATCTATCCGTGGCCATGGGCATCGGTATCAACTTCTACCTTTAAGGAATCATTTCCAATGTCTCATTTACGAAATTGCATGCTTATACTCGCAGCTTCAGGACTTATTGCGGGTTGCGGTGTAACCGACTCTGGCTCCGGCACCGAAACAATTCGCGCGAATGTTATGGTTAGCTACAAGTTTGGGGGCTCTGACCAAAGCCTGTGTACGGCCGACCTCAATACCCCCGGAGGTCTTCCGGTCAAGAACGCAACGATTACCCTTAAAAACGCCGAAGGAACCGAACTTGTTACATTGGTGGCCGGCGATGACGACGATGGTACCTACACAGGTAGCTTCGAAGGCTACGAAGAGGAGCTTTATTTAAGCATAACGTCCCCCGAAGATGGTAACCTTGAGGCAGCCCTTCAGGGGCCCACGCGGCACGTTATTGCAAGTCCCATTCATTCCAGTACGGTTTCACGCTCGTCCATCGTCAACGGCCTCAAAGTTGTCTGGAATGCAGAACACGGTGTCCGAGCAGATGAAGTTGTGCTGCGTGTCCCTGAAAAAACCGAGGGTTTTGGCGATGATGATGACGAAATCGAGAATTTTGTTTATCAATCAGGTGCCATGGAGGATTCAGGTTCCGGTGAAATCCCTGGCGACCGTCTGACGGACACCGAGGCTATCCAAGTGCTGCGTAGAAATACCGTCACGCTTTCAGGCGGTTACGAAGGCTCTCTCTTTAAGACCTCATACTTAGTTGAAAATCAGATAGCAGTTGAATGAGCATCTGAGCCATCACCACCCTCGTCCATATCGAAATTCATATAATTGGCGAGCCCCTCATACCCATCCACGAGCTTGATCTCGTACTGAAGTTTGACCAGATCTTCGCTGCCCCAAAGCGGCTGAAGCTTCACATAGTCCTTGGCAGTCGTCACTGCGAACTCTGCCCCGGCCTTAATCACGGCTTCACCGATAGCTACTCGGTCCCGCCGAGAATATCGATGATGGTCTGGAAACACCTTTAACTCGCAAACCTCTGCACCAAGTTCTCTCAAGCTATTCAAGAAATCGACCGGTCGAGCAATTCCCGCCACGGCCACAACTTTTTTCCCTTCCAGATCCAAATGGTCAAACCGAACCGTAGAAGCACTGTAAGAGCCGGACACAGAACGGACCACTGCGGCGCCCCGAGCAAAAGAGATTGCCCGAGCAATGCCTTCCTCATCAAATGAGCCAGACTTACTATGGAACCACAAAACGTTTGCTCTACTCAGGCTTGATGGAGGCTCTCGAAGTGTTCCCGCGGGCAAGAGTTGGCCACTGCCCAAAGGAGACTCACCCCGAAGCACCACCACGTCTACGTGCCTGGCCATGCGCCGGTGGGCAAAACCATCATCCATAACCAATGCATCGCTTCGCGTCCCGGCGGCAACCACTCGAGCTGCCCGGACCCGATCCCCACAGATACCAA
The DNA here is from genome assembly GCA_964652435.1 of uncultured Bdellovibrionales bacterium. Classification (GTDB taxonomy): domain Bacteria; phylum Myxococcota; class XYA12-FULL-58-9; order XYA12-FULL-58-9; family JABJBS01; genus JABJBS01. The sequence continues at coordinate 255 of CAZZDT010000358.1, read as the reverse complement.
GAGGTATATCCAGGCCTGATGCAACGACCATAGCTGGCTCATCTCCGTGCTTGGACGGCGTCACCGGGTCTCCCGGAAGCCTAAGAACAAGGTCTTTAAGCTCTCTTCCGTATCCGCGTGACAAGAGCCCTGGCTGTTTACCGTGTCTAATCAGCTGGCGAAGAATATAGACCACCACCGGTGTTTTACCGACACCGCCCACCTCAAGGCCACCAACGGAAACAGTAAACACAGGCGTTGGGCGAACTTTTAAAA
>CAZZDT010000357.1:0-4797 GCA_964652435.1 uncultured Bdellovibrionales bacterium | reverse complement strand
CCTCGTCTCTCGCGCGCACCAGTATGAAAAGTTCAGCTGAGTTCTGCCCGAGAATGACTGGGTTTTTGCGACCAGCTAAGAATATGCGTTCAAAACTACGTACGGAACCCTTCTTTGACCGATCGGTTCTCGCTTTGGCGAGGCCAATCAGGTCAATTGAGTCGATGCCATGATCGTGCAGGGCGGCTTGAGCTGCCGATAATTGGCCTTTTCCACCGTCAATGACCATTAGGTCAGGAAGATCGTTTTCTTCAATTCCCCGGCGAACGCGACGAGAAATCACCTCGTACATCGATTGAAAATCATCCTGCTCAGTGGTGCTTTTGATTTTGTATCTTCGATAATGTTCTTTGGCCGGTTGCCCGTTGATAAGACAAACCGCGCTCGCCACAATTTGACTGCCCTGAAAATGAGATACATCGAAACATTCAATACGCTCTGGAAGTAGTTTCAGGTGAAGTGCTTTTTGCAATCGCTCAATGGCTGTTCTTGCGGTTTTGTCCGTTCGAACTTTATCGAGATAGGCCTGGTGGGCGTTGCGATTCGCAAGTTCGGTGAGCTTTTTCTTATTACCTTTTTGGGGTGTGTGAATGCGTACTTTATGGCCCATGCGTTCAAAGAGAATCTGCCCGAGTGCATCAGCCCATTCGATAGGGTGCGAAAATAGAATTTCATCGGGACAGTCTTTAGCCTGCTGGTAATAACGGCTGGCAAAATCGGAAATGAGTGCCGGTGTCGGTTGTTCATTGTTTTCGATTGAAAATCGTTTTGCATCGCAGAGGTTACCGTTACGTGTGATCATAATATGAAATTCGGCGGCCGGCCCTTCACGATAAAACCCGATGACGTCTCTATTGGCAAAGTCGCTGCTTGAGACATGTTGTTTTTCCATTGAGTGTGTGATGGCTTTGATTTGATCTCGAATGGTTGCGGCTTCTTCAAAGCGTAAAGCATCTGAATGATTTCTCATCAATTCTTCTAAGCGCTTCACCAGCGACTCATGACGGCCTTCAAGAAAATCAACAACGGCTGCTACGCTGGCGGCGTATTCACCACTGCTTAAGTCATAAACGCAGGGGGCTGGACATCGTTTAATCTGATATTGAATACAGGGTCTGACGCGATTTTTGAGCACATGGTCTGAGCAAGTGCGAAGTTGAAAATAACGGTTGATGACATTGAGCGTTTTACGGATGTCAGTTGCAGAACTGTAGGGACCAAAGTACTGCGCTTTGTCTCTTCCAAATTTACGCCGAATTTCGATTCGAGGATATTGGTGTTGTGTATCGAGTCGGAGGCAAAGATAACGTTTGTCATCTACCAAACGTATATTGTGCTTAGGTCGATGTTGTTTGATGAGCTCATTTTCAATGATCAGGGCTTCTTTTTCACTGTTGGTGATGACGATTTCAATATCGGCAAGAATATCGTCTAAGAGAGATACGAAACGACGAGTGTCGCTTCCTGAAACGTAGTTGCGCAGGCGATTACGGAGATTTTTGGCTTTACCAACGTAAAAGATCTTACCTTTGGCATCTTTCATAATGTAGACGCCGGGATCTGTTGGTGTGCTGGCAATTTTGTTTTGAAGGATTTTTGCCATGGCTAACCAAGTTTGAGGAGTAAGTTCTCCAAATCACGAATTCGATCTCGAAGGGTTGCAGCTTGCTCAAAATCGAGCGCTTGCGCAGCCTTTTTCATTTCTGCTTTGAGTTTAACAACTTCTTTTGGAATCGCATCTACTTCAATGTGGGTTTCTGATTCTTTAACCGGTTCGTCGTCGTAAAATTTATCTCCCGGTTTGAACTCTCTGATCTCTCTTTTAACGGATTGCGGCGTGATATTGTGTTCTTGGTTGAATGCTTGTTGGATTTTTCTACGCCGTGCTGTTTCGTCCATTGCTGAAGCCATGGATCGAGTTGTTTTGTCTGCATAGAGAATGATGCGACCGTTTACGTTACGTGCTGCACGTCCCATGGTTTGAATCAAAGAACGATCAGAACGCAAGAAGCCTTCTTTGTCCGCATCGAGAATTGCCACCAAAGCCACTTCCGGAATGTCGAGGCCCTCTCTTAGCAAGTTAATCCCTACTAGAACGTCGTACTCTCCTAAGCGAAGTCCACGAATCAATTCGATACGTTCGAGCGTATCGATATCTGAGTGTAGGTAACGCACCCTCACGCCACTGTCCGCATAGAATTCAGTGAGATCTTCGGCCATACGCTTTGTAAGTGTTGTAACGAGAACACGTTCGCCACCTTCTACGATCACACGAATCTCTTCTAATAGATCGTCGACTTGGTTCTTTGCCGGTCGCACATCGACGGTTGGATCCACCAGACCAGTGGGGCGAATGATTTGCTCTGTCACCACACCTTCACAACGTTCCAGTTCAAAATTACCGGGCGTCGCACTGACGTAAAGTAGACGGTCGCGAAGGCTCATAAACTCATCGAATTTTAATGGCCGATTGTCCAAGGCCGAAGGTAACCGGAACCCATAATCGACCAATGTTGTTTTTCTACTTTGGTCGCCTCGATACATTGCACCAATCTGCGGAATGGTTTGATGGCTTTCGTCTACAATCAGTAAAAACTCATCTGGAAAGTAATCGAGCAATGTAGGAGGTGATTGTCCTGGCGCACGGCCCGTGAGGTGCCGTGAGTAGTTTTCGATGCCATTGCAGTAACCCATCTCTTCGATCATCTCGAGGTCATACATGGTGCGTTGTTCGAGTCGTTGAGATTCCAAGAGTTTCTCTTGGCCTCTTAGTTCTTGCAGTCTTTCGAGTAACTCATTGCGAATCGAGTTCATGGCACGATCTTTATCTTGCGGAGTCACTACGTAGTGGCTGGTTGGAAAGAGCGAAATCTTGTCGATCTCTTGAATGGTTTGTCCCCGTAAAGGATCGATGACTGTTATTTTCTCGATTTCATCGCCAAACCATTCAATGCGATAAGCGCGTTCAAATTGATGAGCGGGAAAAACCTCTACAACATCACCGCGAACTCGAAAGCGGCCCCGATGAAAGTCAAAATCGTTTCGTTCAAACTGTATTTCGATAAGATCGCGAAGCACTTTGTCCCGATCTATTTCCATGCCAACTTCAAGTTGGACGTTCATGCTATGATAGGCCTCCGCTGATCCAAGGCCATAGATACACGAAACGCTTGAAACGATGATTACATCGTTTCTTTCAAAGAGTGCCTGGGTGGCTGAGTGACGCATCCGATCGATAGATTCATTGATACTCGAATCCTTATCAATGAAGGTATCTGTAGAGGGAACATAAGCCTCTGGTTGGTAATAATCGTAGTAAGAAACAAAATATTCGACGGCATTGTTTGGGAATAAACCACTAAATTCTTCGTAAAGTTGCGCTGCAAGCGTTTTATTATGTGCAATTACGAGGGTAGGACGTTGAATTTTTTCGATCAGATTTGCACAGGTAAAAGTCTTGCCTGATCCGGTTACGCCAAGCAGAATTTGCTCTGTCCCACTTTGCTTAAAACCTCGCAGAAGGCTTTGTATGGCCTCTGGCTGGTCGCCAGCCGGTTTATGGGGGCTGGAAAGCGTAAATGGGTTTTGAACTTTTGGGCTCTTCATAAGGCTCTCAATTAGGCTAAGTCTTGAATAGTTCTGCACTTCTTTAATGAAAAAACGTTGACACCTCTATATACCAATCCTAAAATTCTCTTAATCTCTTTTTAATTAAACTTGGAGGTTCGCAATGGCTACTGCGAAGAAAACTAAGAAAGCGAAAAAAGTTGCTAAAAAAGCAACTAAGAAAAAAGCAACAAAGAAAAAAGCAGCACCTAAAAAGAAGGCTGCCAAGAAAAAGGTAACCAAGAAAAAGGCAACCAAGAAGAAGGCTACTAAGAAAAAGGTAGCAAAGAAGAAGGTTGCTAAGAAGAAGGCTACCAAGAAGAAGGCAACCAAGAAGAAGGCTACTAAGAAAAAGGTAGCTAAGAAGGCTACTAAGAAGAAAGCCACTAAGAAGAAGGCTACTAAAAAGAAAGCTACTAAGAAAAAGGTAGCTAAGAAGAAGCCTGCAGCTAAGAAGAAGGCAGCTCCTAAGAAGAAGGCAGCTCCTAAGAAAAAGGCAGCTCCTAAAAAGAAGGCTGCTAAGAAAAAAGTTGCTAAGAAGAAGTAAGATAGAATCTGATTTTCGAATCAGTAAGAAGGCGGCCCTTGGGTCGCCTTTTTTTTTGCTAAGTTTCGGCTTGGAACCTTGGGCTTTTGTTGGCGTGCGCTTTCTGTGTGTGGTGCGAGCTCATTTGAGATCTGTCGAAATGGCGAGTTTTGCGCCAATAGAGCCGAGTTTTGATCTTTTATGTATCCTCAGGTGCTGGTTGAATTGTCTAATTGCTAGGAAATCCTCAGCTCACGGCGAGGATTTCGAGTGATTCCTGCGTCATTTGAGGTGCAATTTGGGCGAAAAGTGTTCGCTCACTGGATTTTTGGCCTGAAATTCTTTCGGAATTGGCTGAAATTTGAAGAATTTTTCTAACAACTGATCACAGTAGGATCGCCTGATTTGAACATACGTGATTACTCGATAAATGCCTCTGAACGCCCTTTAAATGATGTTTAGAGGCCAATTGAGTTTTCGTAAAAATGCCCTCTCTGACCAGAATCTTATTATTTTGATCCGATAATCCATATTCCCCGGAAATAATTGTTGACGGTTCGAACCTGCTTCTCTATACAGGGCCACCTCGCTTCGGCGGTGCACACGCATCTCCGGCTCTTTGAAAACTGAATAACAGACAAAATTTTTGTGCGTGCGGGTCTATA
>CAZZDT010000356.1:0-4798 GCA_964652435.1 uncultured Bdellovibrionales bacterium | reverse complement strand
GGTTGTATTCCGCGTGGTAGAAGTTTTCTTGAACGATTGGGTTGGCACACCGTTCTTCTGTGGACAGAGCAAGCCACTCTTGGGTGACGCCCGGTGCGGCCCAAGGAATATCTGGGTTCAAGTCATAAAGCGGACTGCTGTAGGCTTTTAGGATATCTCGTAAGGACCCAAGCAGAGAATGGCGAGGGAAGTCTCCACCACGTCCGCCAGAGTGTCCGCGCCACCAGTTGTGGTAGTCGCTGGTGTATTCCCACATGGGTTCCGCGCCTTCGGCGAGCCATTCGCTGGGGACCATGGTTTGTTGCGGCATCAGATCTGGTGATGCGCGTTCGGTGTAGAGGCCGCAGAATGCTTCTTCTGTATCCAGGCTTTCGCCGGCCGCATGCATGCTCTCTAGGTATTCAAGGGAACAAAAACCAGAAAACCAGCTTCTGCGTAGCATACGGGCAAAGCTTGGAAGGTCGACCAGAGGTGCGCCCAGGATTCCCACAAAATCCCAGCGCTCGGGTTGGCTAAAGGCAAGTTGAGCGGAGGCGCCGCCGCCCATACTCACACCAGTGACCGCTTTGTTCGTAAAGTGGCGAATCCGTGGTTCTGCTTCCTCGGGCTCCGTGTCATTGCTACCACATGCGGTAAAAAGCAGAAAAAGCATCGCTAAGACTGTGGTGCGTAGCATTGTGATTTCCCCCGGGTTGAGCGCTATCGCTCGAAAAAGACGAACCCCTGATTTCAAGCTGCCCATAAAGCTCCATTTAGAATGCGTAAAGCCTAGAACTTTTGTGCTTATTGAAAAGCGCTAGAATTCGAACTTTGCTCAACACCTTCTTAACGTTATTGGCTTTGGTCCGTGGAGTGAAGGCCAATGTGGGGGTTGATTGGCCAGCGAGAATGGCAATGCACGGTATGAGCCTGGGGAGCATGAGCCCCCCAAGCTGAATAGAAAACTGCGACTCAGTTGAAAACCAGACCGCCATCGACAACGAGGTTTTGCCCCGTCACTGCGCGGCCCCAAGGGCTGGCAAAAAAGAGCACGGTGTCAGCCAATTCTTCCGGCGTGGTGACGGAACGAAGAGGTGTTGTTTGTGCGATGTATTCAAAGACTGCTTCCGGAGTAGCTGCGCTTGCGTCGGTTACCTTTAGCAATCCTCCGGATACCATATTGACGGTGATTCCAAGTGGTCCCAGTTCTGCAGCGGCCGTTCGGGTCAGGGCAAGAAGGGAAGCTTTGGATGCAGTATAATCGTGGTAGGGAACCACCGGGTTCTGAAAAAGGTTGGTTCCAATATTGACGATGCGGCCAAACCCAGCTTTTTGCATCGCGGGGCGAGCTGCCTGAATGAGATTTAAAGCACCACCTAAAGCTGTCTGCGAATGGGCATTGAAATCGTCCCAGTTGATTTCATCTAATTTTTTGCGGGCGTCGCCGTTGAAGGTGAAGTCGGCCAATGCGTTATGTACAATGGTGGTTGGAGCACCGAGGGTTTTGGTGACTTCAGATACCATGTTTTCAACCGCTTGAGCGTCACGGACGTCTGCCTGAAAGGGCCGGGCAATATCACCCATGCTAAGCGCCAACTTCTCGGCTTCGTCTTTACTGTTTCGATAGTTGATGGCAACGCGCGCACCTTCACGAGCGAATGCCTTGGCGATATCGGTGCCTAGCCCGCGGCCAGCGCCGGTGACAATCACAACTTGTTCTTTGAGATTCATTTTCAGGACTCCTGTACAATAGATGTTCAATAGAGCCCTGAACCACGATGGTGCGGTTTGCACCTGAAGAGCCAAACATCACAGGTTGGCTCTAAGTACAATACTGAGAGAAACATTTGCTAAGGATGATGGTCGAATAACCACTACATGGGCGGTATCGGCCGGTTTTTTTAAGGGGACACTCCCGAGTGAGCCGGGCAAGTGCTTGGGCATTGAGCCCCGCGCCACCAATGGTACGTGGCTCCCATGCAGCTGTTGCGAATGGTCGGGTCACCGCCATTGAAGTTACTTGCTTTTCGAGTACACGTGCCCCCAAGTAAATGACACATGGTTCGACAGAAATAGGACCCATCGGGGCAACCGGCTTTGCAGCAACACACTTTTTCGGCGTAGCTCATATCTCGAACTGGTTCTTCGGCAAAGTTGGTACCACTGGTTCCCGTGGCCAAGCCCTGCAGTTCTCCACTGCCGGAGAAAAGTCCGGCAATCAGCACAAGGGTGGCGAGTCCAACAAGGCCACTGGTGATACGAATTCTTTTCGCTCGAGCCAATTTTTCTGGCGTTTGTGGTTCCGACATTTTTCCCCCAGTCTCAAAGCGCGACGCTTCAACTCAATGCTATCGAAGAGAAAATCAGTGAACAAGAGAGAAAGAGAGGAAGGAAGGGTGAGCTTCATCCTACAGCTGATGACATGCACCTACTCGGTGGTACTGGAATAAACTCGGACTGAATAGGCCAGAAGCCATGTGTGTCATGCGCTCTTTGATTTTCAGTTTGAAGCTTCTTGGGCGAGAGCATCCGTCGCAGTCCGCAGGGCCAGGGCAATCGGCGGTTCGCTGTCTGAATGACCAGCAGCTTCTACATATTCCAAGGTTACATTATCCGTGGCGCCAGCTCCTTCTAGAGCGGTCCTCAGGCGTGCTGCTGCACGAGGCAAACAGACAGTGTCATTGCGACCATGAACAATGTGGATGCGATGGTCTTTGATGGCGCCAACCTCGTCTAGTAATTGCCCCCGGCGCATAAAACCGGCGTTGAGCATGTAGTGCACCTCAAGCGCTGCAAATGGCACCAACACCTCAGGTGTTTCCATCACAGAAGCGATACGTTCTGCATTTTTATGGAGGTGTGAAATGGAAAGCTCATAGGCAACGAATGCTTTCGCGGCGTCCATGCGACGTTCTGGATCCAAAAGCCGATCGCGGTAGGCACTAAGAAGATTGTGCTGCTCGCTCTCCCAATCGGAGCTGGTATCTTTGATGTGATTGACGTAATCGGCCCACTCGTCGGGGTAGTGGTCGGCAGCGCGACCATTTTGAAAAAGGGTATCTACCTCGTCAGGCAAAAAGGTGAAGATGCCCCTGAGCAAGATCTGGTGGACACGGTTGGGATGTGCTTCTGCGTAGGCTAGGGCAAGCGTTGAACCCCAGCTACCACCCAACACCAATTGCCATGTGTCTAGCTCGATGGCTTCTCGCAGTGCTTCGATGTCTGCTACCAAGTGGGTGGTGGTGTTATTGCGCAAGGCGGCATCGTAGTCATCGCTCACGTTCGGAACACTTTTCCCCGCACCGCGCTGGTCGAGTAAAACGATGCGGTAGTGGGTTGGGTCAAAAAAACGCCGAACCCGTGGTGAGGTTCCACCACCGGGACCACCATGGAGGAAGAGAGCTGTGGGACCTTCTGGGTTGCCGCTGAGTTCGTAATAGAGCTTGTGCCCATCACGTTCGAGCATGGCTGTTTTATAGGGTTCTATCTCTGGGTAAAGTCCGTCATCCATGGTGCGTTCTCCAAATCGATGGTGCGGGAGGGTGCTACCATAAGTCTGACGATTGGATGAAGGGGCAAAGTGTTATTTCTACCCCATGCTTGCAATTCAGGGTCGCTTTTCATTTAAGTTCTTTCGTACCCAGGGGTCAGCGTTGAGCTCGGGATGTCAAAGGAGTTGTGATGACAGGATTTGCAAGTTGTGTGCGTTGTGTAGTGAAGCCCGGCAATGAAGAGGTATTCTTGGGCAAGCTCAAAGAATTTAAGTTACCCACGGGTGCCTTAAGCCATATTGCGGTGTCCACTGGCGAGAGAAGCTATTGCACTTTTGTGACCTGGCAGGCGGAGAGTGACCTCGTCAATGCGCGACCCGAGATGATTGCGTTCTTGGATACCATTCGAGACTTGCTGGAGGAAATTTCGCCCGAGTTGGGTGTGACCGATCCCGTTTCTGGCCCGATTGTGCATCAAGACAACGCATAAATTGGACGATGCCGCCGAGTGGAATAGGCCACGACTCTAAATTATTCATTTAAATTGGTTAATTAGAGGTATTGTTGACGCCACGTGAAGTTGGCCGACTTTTTGGCAGGATTGATTGGCGCATTGTTTGGAATGGGCGTAGAGAGTGCTTCGGGAATCCACAAATATTTCTCTTGCACCCGTTTCGAGAGAAGTTTTATGGTGTTTCCCAGTATTTGCTGAAGGGCAAGAAAATGCCTGAACCCCTCGGCCTGTACCGTGCGGTCAGTGCGCAGTGGACTGAGGGATTAATTATGGAGTCTCCTTATGAAGTATCTATCTAAGTTTTTTCTTCTGGCTTGTTTGACCTTGGCACTCGCTGCTTGTGGCGATTCTGGTATCGTTGTTGATACTTCGGATCGTTCGATGGAGTTTATGCCAGCAGATTTGGTTATCAATGTTGGTGATACGGTTACCTTTCAAATGACCTCAACGCACAATGCAATTGAGATCAGCAAAGAAAGCTACGATACCGGTGGTATTGACGCACTTGAGGGTGGTTTTCAGGTGACTTACGGAGAAACCAAGGATGTAACGTTCACAGAACCAGGAATCCACTACTATGTGTGTCAGCCACACGTAACGGTGGGAATGCTTGGAACGATTACTGTCCAGTAAATTTATAAAGGCCAGAATACGGACATCGTGTTCTGGCTTTTTTTTTGTTCTTCCAGTTGTTTCTTCTTTGGCTAACCTGTTTCGGGTTGCATCCTCATTCTCATATACATCGCTGCGGATTGATGAAGCAGGAGATTGAACCATGAGTAAGCGGGTCGTTATCATTGGTATGGGCGATACC
>CAZZDT010000355.1:0-4798 GCA_964652435.1 uncultured Bdellovibrionales bacterium | reverse complement strand
TACCAGGACGAAGAATTGGCGTTCTTGCTGGCCAACGACTCCGATTCTTTCAGCCGTTGGGAAGCGGGGCAAACTCTATGCATCCGCGTGATTATGGGAATGATTGAAGAGCTTAAGGCCGGTGGCAGTGCCAAGGTGCCTGAGCTTGTGGTGGATGCGTTCCGCCGACTCTTAACCACCGAAGGTCTTGATAAGGCATTGTTGGCAGAATCTTTAACGCTGCCGTCAGAAGCTTACTTAGCTGAGAAGATGGAAGTTGTGGATGTGGACAATATCCACGCTGCTCGCAAGGCACTGAAGAAGCATTTGGCCACTGAACTGTGTTCTGAGTTTGAAGCTATTTTCAATGGCAACCAGGAAGAATCTGAGTACACCTTCGATGCCGAGAGTGTGGGGCGCCGTGATCTGAAAAACACTGCCCTTAGCTACTTGATGGACCTCGATGATGCGGCCATGACGAAGCGTTGCTTTGAACAGTACGAAGCTGCTCACAACATGACCGATGTCATGGCGGCCTTGGGTAATCTTGCGGATACCGAGACCGAAGAGCGCACCCAAGCTTTTGCTGCTTTCTATGACAAGTGGCAAGACGATGCGTTGGTAACCAACAAGTGGTTCTCGTTGCAGGCTATGGCTGACCGGGAAAATGTTTTGGATGAAGTCAAAGCACTCACCAAGCACCCAGCGTTCAGCATGACCAACCCGAACCGTTTGCGTTCACTGATTGGTGTTTTCTGCATGGGGAACCGAGTTCACTTCCACGCGCTGGATGGTTCAGGGTATTCGTTCTTGGCGGACACCATTTTAGAGTTGAACGAAATCAATCCGCAGGTATCTGCCCGGCTGATGCGTGTTCTTTCTAACTGGCGTCGATTTGATGAGAAACGTCAGGCGCTGATTAAGGTTCAGCTTGAGCGTATTGTTGCTCACGAAGGTTTGTCGAAAGACGTATTCGAAGTTGCTTCGAAGAGCCTTGCGTAACCAAGCGAAGATGGCAGCCCCGGCCGGGGCTGCTCTTCATCTATTCTATTTTTATTTGAAACGATTTTGAGACACCAAGAAGGGGAGAGCAGAACTCTCCCCATTGTCTTGGTTTTTTAGAAGCCCAGGTAAATTGGGTTGGAGAATGAGTAGCTGCTTGTGTAGCCGCTGAAGCTTGCAGACTTGATGCTGCTGCTGGAACCAAATGCACCGGCTCCAAAGTTCATGGAGATATTAAAGCCTGACAAACTGCCCAAGCTAAAGTTGGTTACTGCACCGCTGGTGTTGGTGATGCTCAGCGTTGGGCTTGAGAACAGGTTGAAGTTCATGCTGGTGCTGCTCAAAGCAACCATGCCGCTGCTGGCAAACATACCGCAGTCACCGCCACCACAACCCCCGCCGCCGCCAGATGGTTGAGGCAATGTCCACGGTGCGGCCGTGTAGTTGTAAGCTTGGTCTTCTGGGCACATTTCAGATTCTAGATAGTTGATGCCATCTACTGTTACATCTGGATAAAGGCTTGTATGACCAGAGCCACAAACAGGGTCCGTCACGGCTGTGCTGGACATCCCCAAGGACACATAGCCACTGTGATGTAAAGCTGTCGCCAGACTTGCCGCAGTGAAGGTTGCTTTTTCGGCCGCCGTGCTCGGGATCGGATCCGCTTCTTTGCCCCAGGTTCCGCAAGTGATGGATGAGTTGTACTTGGCCATGGCGTCGCAGACAGTGATGCGTTTGCTTTCACGGCAGGTTTTGCCGTGACAGAATTCAGCATCAACGTTTTGAGTCACTGAGGTACTGCCGATGGTAACGGTTTCTTCAACGGCTTCTCCACTGGCGTAGAGGTCACGCATGATCCGCTGCACAGGATAATGTTGGTTGTATCGCCACATTGCGGCTGCGGCTGTTGCTACAACTGCTGCCCCGACGGAGGTACCCGTTTGAGCCGTGATGTAAATGGAGCTGTCTTCTCCCAGGTAAGTATCTAAGCTGTAGCCCATGCCCGAAAGCCATGAATCAAGCTCTTCACGGTAATCCTGAAGTGACGCGTGGTCAGCATAAGCGGCCAAGTGGGCTCGGGCACCTTTTCTCTGGTTGCCGATATCTGAACCCGTTCGCGTCACACCACTCACGGCGTAAAGCATGGGTTGAGCACGCCAGTTGGAAAGTGATGCTGAATCGATACCGTAGAACTGTGAGCCGTTGTTAGACCCAGCAGCACTGCCCATAGGACCTTGTGCGTAGAATTCACATTCCGCCGCAGTTGGTGCGTTGGTCTGTTCCCAGGCTGCAGGCAGTAATGGATTCTCGGTGTAGTCTTGCCCACCTGATTTATTACCGCTGGCAGCAACCATCAGAACACCTTTACAGCGTGCAGTGCGAATGGCTGTAAATGCGGCGGCAACATCTGCTGGCCAAGTGTTTTCGATGTAGTCTTTTCTATCTTGAATGGAAAACCGATTGAACTCTCGCAGTGCAATTGGGTCGTCATCAAAGCCGCCACCGTATGCCGGCATCCAGCCAAGAGACATGTTGAGGATAAGTCTTTGATCTGGATTGGGAGAGTTGTAAGACTCTTTGGCTTGCTGCCAAGCTTCGACTTCACGGTTCACGGCTTGGGCTAGCCAAGAGATACTACCGAATTGCCCGCCTTTATTTTTGTCTTCGACAATCAGGCTGAGTGCAGTTGCACTGTCTACGATTTCCTCTGCTTCAACCACATAAGGCATGGCCAGTTGGCTAGTAATATCTGCGAAGCATGATGAGAGTCCCTCTGGACAGAGGTGTTTTTCGGCGATTCGTGTCATTAAGAGGCCGTGCTCCGAGTTTCGGTTGATGGTCCGGTTGCGAGATGCAACCCGGATGTTTGCCGGTCCCTCAGTACGACTGGTGTCGAGAAACGCAAGGCGAACAGGCTTTGTATCGTCGTATCGGAAATCAGAAGCCGCAGGCACATAACCAGAGTGCTCTAGAAACTCTTGCTCAAAAAGCGGAGCCATAATCTGCGAGAATTGCGACTTAGGGTTTGCTGAACCATAAGCGCCAACGGCGTAACGGTCCGGGCTTACTTGCATGAGACAATCTGGTGCGTTGTTGCCATTACAAAGAATTGCTTCCAAATCCACCGGGATATCCCGCCCTGGGCCAAAGGCTAGGGTATATTGCGTTTCATAGAGGCAGTATTGTCGGAGCGCCCACTCGCGAGGTTGTTGCTGCGTGTTATCGTTGCCTTGCTGATTGGCAAAAAGTGGGGCCACCTCAAACACTGAGTTGCTTCCTGCAACACTTGGATTTGGACATGCTTGGCCATCAGGATGTTTGATGCCAATGAAGCGCGTGCGTGATTTTGATTCGTCTAACCAGGTTGCGGCACTTGCAGTGAGGGCGCTGCCCTGTGGGGCAATGGTTTCAACGGTCATGGTGTCATATTCAGTTCCGCAGGCGGCCAGGAATATTGTGGCGGCAAGGGCAGGGTATTTTATTGATTTCATATGGGGCTTCATTTCTGAAGTTTCCTTTCTTAATCCGGTACTACTGGGGGGTAATGAGTCTAAAGGTTGACCAATCAGCGTCGGGAAATACTTCGTTTGCTTTAAGCTGGGCCTCGCGCAGTGCTTGGCTGAAGTCACGATTGGTTTGATACGAATTATAAATTTCAGCGGTTAGATATCGGCTCAGCTCATCTCTAACCGGTCGTGTTGTTGCGATGACAGTTTGACTGCCGGCCAACGCGAAAGCTTGGGCGAGGCCCAGCGCTTCCATAGGTAGCTGCTTTTTCGTTCTGGCTGATTCACATGCAGAGAGAATGACATGGTCAGGCACTTGGTTCAGCGAAAGAATGTCGCCGATATTGAGCCGGGTGCTATTTGCGAGCAGCAGAGAACTCTCGGTTACTCTATCGGCACTAAATTCTCCATGACCTGCGTAATGGAAGATGTCATTGTTCGTGAGTGCCTTCTGCACCCGTTCAAGAGTTGCCTCAGAATTCGCGAGTCTTTCGATGGTTAAGCCGGGCTGTGTTTGAAGAGCGGCTTCAACTGCTTTTGCCTCTTCTCGAGCTTGCGCAAGATTTCCAGTGGGGTCAGAGACAATGATTGCGGTGGCAGGAGGTGACGGTGGTACGCTTGGGTGTGATAGCCCTAGGGAGTACCTAATCGGTACATGTGTTATCAAGGGTACACCGCCAAGGGGAAGGGCATGGAAGTCAATTTGTCGAAGGATACCCCATGGCTTCACACTGACCCTGCTGGCACTGGTAATCTCTTCCATAAAAGGTTCCAGGAATACTTTCGCGAGCTTTTCATTGGAAGCATCACTGGGTAGGCGTCCGAGGTTTTTGTAGGAGACAGCATCATTGCTTGCAGCAAAGCCAATCCAGCTATTTTTCAATTTGAAATATGTTAACTCGATCTCATCCTTTGCCAGTAGACCAACCACTTGATCTGAGGCGATTGCTTCACGCTTCAGCCCTAAAATTGCAAAGCTATGGTCTAGGTTTTGGTGAACTTCATTATTCAGCTCTTTGATCTCTTGATTTACTTTAACAATATCCTCTTGCGCTACTTCCCATAGATTTTGTTTGAGCTCTTGGAGTTTTGCGCGTGAAGTTTGGTATTTGGCCAGAGCAAGTTCCCATTGGGTTCGGTCGGAACCCTGAAGGTTCTCAACTTTTCGAGTCCATTGAAGGCTTTGTAGAAGTTGACGGCGGGCTCTATGGATTGCTTGAAGAGCCAGTTTTTCTTGGCCAGCATTAAGGAGCGATTCAATATAGGATTGGACTGCGTGTTGTCGTTCGCTCAAAAAATCTGCTCGTCCG
>CAZZDT010000354.1:0-4806 GCA_964652435.1 uncultured Bdellovibrionales bacterium | reverse complement strand
AACAACGCTTAAGCTTTATACTTATGATGAAGGTTCAACCGGTGTTGTATACGCGACGACACAGGGCCCAGCGGGCCGTAAACCTCAAGCGATGTTGCAAGTAGATGGCGCTCTCACCCGTCTCAAACTTGACCCAGAGAAATTGGAAGACCGGCGCATCGCTCGCTTTGAAAAGGAATTCGTCACCGCTGTTCGGGTTTTTAAGGATGATCTCTCGATGTTTTTTAAGAAAACTCCAGATGGGTTTTGGCGATTGGACGGTGAAGAGCGGCAAGTGAAGCCAGGCGTGATTCAGGGTTTGCTCTATAACTTGCGGCGTCTTCAGGCTGACAAATTGGGCATTCAGGACCCAGACGAGTCTCAACTTAAACAAGCGGGCTTTGAAACGAAACACTCTGGAGTTGAGCTCTTTGGAATGGAATCAGAAAGTTTACTGACCATTTATGTTGGGAATCAGTCTAACGAGGCTCAGATGGTTTTATCTTCGGACGGACGTTTGGACCGCGTAAAGAAAAGCGATTTATCGATGCTGCTTTTTGAGGCCGACTCGTATTTATCGCCGGCTCCCTAACGGAAGTATCTACTCTTCCTTAAATCGCTCAATGCATGCTCCAACGCTTCTGAGCTTGTCTTCAATATGCTCATAGCCTCGGTCGAGGTGGTAAATACGTCGCACGATGGTTTCTCCATCCGCCACCAGAGCGGCTAAAATCAGTGAAGCACTGGCGCGCAGGTCGGTGGCCATAACCGTTGTACCCGAAAGTTTTTCTCCGCCGTTCACGATGGCCTTACCACCGTCCACGCGAATCTTTGCACCCAAGCGGCCAAGTTCGGCAACGTGCATAAACCGATTTTCGAAAATGGTTTCAGTGATCACACTGGTGCCTTCGGCCTGACAAAGCAGTGTCATCATTTGAGCTTGCATGTCGGTAGGAAAGCCGGGGTACGGTGCGGTCTTGATGTTAACGGGTTCAAGTTTCTCTGCCCGCGAGACGGTGATCTCTTGGGTCTCTTCGTTGATACTTACTTTTGCACCACTTTGTTTGATTTTATCAAGGAGCGCAGTTTGGTGCTCTAGGACGCCGCCTCTCAAGGTGAGGTTTTCACCAATCATGGCGCCTGCGATTAAGAAAGTTCCAAATTCGATGCGGTCAGCCACCACATCATGAACAAAAGGTTTGAGCTTTTTTTGACCCACAATGGTGATGCGTTCGGTCCCCTCGCCTTCGATGTCAGCGCCCATCTTTTTAAGGACCACAGCAAGGTCGACAATCTCTGGTTCTCGGGCGGCGTTTCTTAATACGGTGGTTCCCTCGGCCAACGACGCGGCAATCATAAGGTGCTCGGTTCCGCCAACGGTTGGCATATCGAAAACAATTTCTGCGCCTACAAGTTTCTCGGCGGTCGCCTCAACATATCCGTGCTCAAGTTTAATTTCGGCTCCGAGTTTTTTCAGCCCTTTTAGGTGTTGATCGATGGGCCGTGCACCAATGGCGCAGCCACCAGGCAGTGATACCCGCGCCCGTCCAAAGCGGGCGAGCAAAGGGCCGAGAACCAGAATGGAGGCACGCATGGTTCGAACGAGATCATAAGGAGCTTCTTGCTCGGTAATGTTGGTGGCATCCAGCGTGATTTCTTTGCCATCTTGTTTGATATCGATTCCCAAGTGCGCCAGCACCCGCTGAAGTGTGCGAACATCTGCAAGGTCTGGAACCCTGCCCAGTCGGCTTTCACCGGCGGCGAGAATGGTCGCGGCCATGATGGGAAGAGTGGCATTTTTAGAGCCAGAAATATCAATGATTCCAGAGAGCGGGCCGTTACCGCGAATTTTTAACGCATCCATAAAGCGGGACTACTTACGTGAGGGGTTGATTGTCAATACAAACTCTTCGCCTATTGGGCCGGAGCATCTTTCTATGTTGTCAAAACCCAGCTATTCACCTGAAAATTCCCTTAATTTTGGCCATTCAGAGGTGGGCCGGTGCATTTGACCCACCCAGGATAGGCTCGATATGTGGTTACTATGACAGAAGCATTGAAAACCGTGGCAGTTTTAGGTGGTGGTAGCTTTGGCACAGCACTGGCTCAATTGGCAGCTCGAGAAGGACAAAATGTTCGCTTGTGGATGCGCGACGAGGCCCAAGCAAAAGCAATCAATGAAACGCGGCACAACCCTCGCTATCTTTCCGATTTTGAACTTCATGAGAACATTTCGGGAACCTCTGATTTAGAGCAAGCTTTGGTGGGTGCAGATTGGGTGATGGTAGCTGTACCCAGCCAGGCCGTTCGTTCGTGTCTGACGGAAGCAAAGAAACACATTGGTGATGTGCCACTGGTTCTTGCGGCCAAAGGGATTGAAACTCATTCGCTTATGACCATGGATGAAGTGGTGCACGATGTTTTGGGTGAGACTTGGGCGAACCGAACGTTGGCGATGAGCGGACCCAGCTTCGCCAAGGAAATCATTCAAGGTATGCCAACCGCGGTTGTGCTCGCTTGTACAGACGAACCATTGGCCACGCGCATTGCGGACATTCTCTTCTCCGATACGTTCCGGGCTTATACCAGTACGGATATCGTGGGTGTGGAAGTTGGCGGAGCTTTAAAGAATGTTATGGCGATTGCTGCCGGTGGCGTGATTGGAATGGGCTGGGGCCACAATGTGCGGGCAAGTTTGGTCACCCGCGGCCTATCGGAGATCACGCGCATTGCCGTAGCAAAAGGCGCCAATCCCTTAACCCTCTCGGGCTTAGCGGGTGTGGGCGATTTGATGCTTACGTGTACGGGCGGCTTGTCTCGAAATCGTGCGGTAGGTCAGGCGCTCGGTGAAGGCAAAACTTTAGCTCAGGCTCAAGAAAGCATTCAACAGGTTGCTGAAGGTGTCATCACCGCTAAGAGCGCATTCTTATTGATTGAGAAGCTTGGGGTGGATTGCCCGATTATCGAAACGGTATACCGCGTTCTTTATGAAGATGTACCTATTGATAAGGCGGTTCAGGGTTTAGTGGAGCGCCCCACCGGCCAAGAGCTTCAATACGATTGATTGTGTTTCCAAACTTGTCGTCTTTGGGCGCGCATAAAAGAAAGCGGCGACCGTGAACCTAAACGAGCCGATTCATATTCGTGGTGCACGCGAACACAATCTACAAAACCTGGATGTCACCATTCCCCGTGCAAAACTGGTTGTGGTTACGGGACCATCCGGAAGCGGCAAAAGCTCTTTAGCTTTTGATACGGTCTACGCTGAAGGTCAAAGGCGTTATGTGGAATCGCTTTCTGCGTATGCCCGTCAGTTTATTGGGCAGAATCAAAAGCCCGAGGTGGACGGCATCGATGGACTCAGCCCCGCCATTGCCATTGAGCAAAAGAGCACCAGCCGTAATCCGCGTTCGACTGTAGGAACCCTCACGGAAATCTATGATTACCTTCGTCTGCTCTTTGCTCGAGTTGGCGTGCCGTATTGTCCAGTCACCGGGTTGCCCATTGAACGTCAAACCGTTCAAGAAATTGTTGATCAAATCTTGGCATATCCCGAGCGCACGAAGCTTATGATTATGGCTCCCGTGGTTCAGGGCCGTAAAGGTGAGTACAAGCGGGAGCTGAACCTTTACCGTAAAGAAGGCTTTGTTCGGATTCGAGTAGATGGCGAGATTAGATTACTCGAAGAAGAAATTATTCTCGAAAAACAAAACAAGCATACGCTGGAATTGGTCGTAGATAGACTTGTTGTCAAAGAAGGCATCAGACAAAGAATCACGGATTCGGTCGAACAAGCCCTTCGCCTTACCAACGGCTTGGTTCGGGCGGTTGTTGTTGGCGGTGAAGAGAAACTTTATTCGGAGCGCTTTGAATCCACGGAGTCCGGTTTAAGCTTCAGTGAACTTACGCCCCGGATGTTTTCGTTTAATAGCCCCTTTGGTGCATGCGTTGAGTGTGAGGGCTTGGGCATCGCCGGTAAGCTGGATGTAGATAAAATTGTCCCGGACCATAGTTTGAGTCTCATGGAGGGCGCTATCCATCCCTGGGCCAGAAGCGCGGCCGGTGGAACCTATCGCCAGCAATTAAGATGCGTTTGTAAAACCTATAAAGTTGATCCTGATACGCCTTGGAAAAAGCTTCCTAAGAAAATTCAAAAGGTTGTTCTTGAGGGCAGCGGCAAAAAAGAGATTCAGTTTCACTATAAGGGTGACGGCTCTGATTACCGCTATAAACGCCCCTTTGAAGGAGTTTTGCCTTCTTTAATGCGCCGCTTTAAAGAAACGGATTCCGAGAAAATTCAAGAAACCATTCAGGGCTATATGAGTCATAAACCATGCGCCTCATGTGAGGGTGCAAGGCTAAAGCCCGAGGCGCTCGCTGTTCGGGTGGGCGACTATAATATCCACACCGTCTGTGAGTGGCCAATTGGTGAAGCCCGTTCCTATTTTGACAAACTGAAATTCAAAGGGACGAAGGCGAAAATTTCCAAAGAAATTCTCAAGGAGATACGCGCCCGCTTATCGTTTCTCGATGGCGTTGGTTTGGGCTATTTAAATCTCGCCCGCGCCAGCGGAACACTCTCTGGTGGTGAAGCGCAGCGCATCCGGCTGGCAACTCAAATTGGAAGTGCCCTTCGGGGCGTCATTTACGTGCTTGATGAACCGTCGATTGGTTTGCACCAACGAGACAATGGCCGGCTTTTGCATACCCTTGAGAACTTACGAGATCTTGGAAACACCGTTTTGGTGGTCGAACATGACGAGGAAACCATTCGGCGGGCAGATCATATCATCGACATGGGTCCAGGAGCTGGCCGTCAGGGGGGCC
>CAZZDT010000353.1:0-4807 GCA_964652435.1 uncultured Bdellovibrionales bacterium | reverse complement strand
CCTTTCATGGCGCGCATGGCATTGCCCAAAGCTGAGAGTTTGAGGGTAGACGCCAGATCGCGGCGTAAGCCCGCCAGCTTATAGGCTACCAACTCAGGATCCACGTACACGGGAAAAGTGAGCTTTTCATCTTCGATAAAGGAGGCGGCCTGGTGGGGTTTACCGTTGCCCACCACAACCAATTGTGCGCCCGCTTCGGTGATCTGATGAAGTTCGTCGCGCAACTGCGTGACCTGCTCGCGGCAGAAAAGTCAGCCAAAGTGGCGGATGAAGACGAGCACCGTAGGCTTATCTTGCCAAGTGCTTTCCAGGGTTAGGGATTCACCCTGGGGCGTTAATACCGTTGCGGCACCCAGCTCTTTTAAAAATGACATCGGCGGCTCGTTTCGTTTTCGTAACAATCAGTCTCTTTTACCTATGGTGGTAAGCCTTGGGGGTAGCGTCAAGGGCCGAATGCTGAGCTGCAGCAATTTTTGCAGATCTCTGGACAGATTACTGAGGCTTGGTAGTGTCTTGGTCGACGCAAACTTAGAAAGAGAGCATTCTGATGGAAACCTGGGGAGCCGGTTCGTTTGAAAATGTTGTAGCTCAGCTTTGGCTAATTAAATTGGTGGATGGAACCGAGGTAGAGCCTTTGGTTGAAGCATTGGAAGCGGTTCATGCAGATCATGAAGCGGTACCAAGTGCAGTGGCCTGTAAAGCCATTGCAGCGGCTGAGTTGGTTGCCTCGTTGAATCCAGATTCGAAAGTTTCCTTACCGGACGATATTTCCGATTGGTTCAAACGAAAGAAGCTCCGGCCGAGTCAAGAGTTGGTGCACTTAGCACGGGAGGCCATGGACAAGGTGGCCGGACAGTCTTCGGAATTGCGTCAGCACTGGGAAGCTCAGCCACGCGGTGGCAAAGAGTGGGTCCGCTTAATCGAACACCTCAAAAGCCAGCTTGATTACGAGGCGCCAAGGGGATTGATTGGCGATAAATCGTGGTGGCGATTTTGGAATTGATGATTGCGTCGGTGCTTTACGAAAACTGCATAGACGTTTTTCGATTGCCCAAGAGCCAGCCTGCACGAAGCTTCATTTGATAGTGCTTTTCACGGCTGGCAACTGTCCCACTTACCTCCGTAAGAACTCTGACATAAGGACAGGGATCTTGGAGCGTCCAGTAGACTTTTTTAGAATGGTCGCTGCCTAGGTATTCAACCAAAACTTTTATTTGGTACTTTGAGCAATAGCGTCGAATAAGAGAAAGTGTATCACCAAGGGCCCGCTGTTCTGCTTGGTCCTTTGCCGATCCACCAATGATGCTGACCTCTAGATTGCTTAGATTTGAGCCTTCTTTACGAAAGGCCATAATCAGTTGGTCAAGTTGGTCGCGCCCGTAGCGCTCTGCCTCTGCATGGCCACTGGCATCGAGTGATGAAATGTCTTGGCTGGGCACGCAAAAGTTTACCATGCCAATGATCCCTTCTTCGGGATCGCGAAGACATACCACCGAGGTTGCACCGGCAACGGTTACCAGCATCTCATCGGTTGTGCTTAAGTGCTGTTCACCAGGGCGAAGCTTTACAGCACGTTTGGATAGGTGAGGATCCCAATAACGGGTGAGTTCCAATTCCGGGCTTTGTTTCTTTTTCCCCAGTTGGCTGATTTTTCGAAGTGCCAGTCCCATGATGTCCCACTCCCCTTGATAGGCCTAGAGAGTAACGATCGCACGGGTCTTGTGGGGCGGCAATTTTTTGGTCTTGTCCAAGAAGGTTATTTCTTCTTCGCTGTGCTTTGAACTCTTTGCGATGGTTCGAGTCCAGATTGCTTCTGGCTTTATCGAGTGACCATCGCTTGGTTAAGATACTCCAGCTCAATGGGAATCCAGACAATAAATTTGGCGCCGCCTTGCTCGGATGATTCAACTTCAATGGTGCCGCCATGCTCGTCGATGATTTTCTTTGCCAGTGAGAGCCCCAGTCCTGTGCCTTTTCCCGGTGCTTTCGTCGTGAAGAACTCTGTGAAGACATGAGGCTGAGCCATGGCATCGATTCCCGGACCATTGTCTGAAAATGAAATTTGGATCCCGTCTTGTTCTTGATGGCGGTACGCTTGAGCTTGGATAAGTATCTCTCCTTCAAAATATCTTCCTCGTAAGGATTCTTTTTCTGATTTCTCTTGGAGAGCATCGCCCGCGTTGGCGAGTAGATTGATGAAGACCTGTCCCAGTCGACTGCGATAACAGGTGCATAATGGTAGCTCGTCTATTTCAGTGGTCACCCGCTGCTGGGCCACTTTACCCTGGGTAATGGTTAAGGCCTCATGAAGCACGTCGCCGATTTCAACGTCATAAGAGGGTTTTTGATCGGGGTGACTTTGGGTTTTGAGTGCTTGAGACAGTTCGTTGAGATTTTTGACACCACGGCTCAAGAGTTCGCTGTTCCTTTGGTTCTTCTCAATGAACTTTTTGAACCATTCTAACTTTTCATCGTTCAGCTCAACATTTTTCGTCAAGTTGTCCCAAAACTCTAACAATTGAATATCAGCAGACACTTGGTTTTGACTGGCGAGATCAACGACCCAAAGAGGGTTTTGAAATTCGTGGGCAACGCTGGCGATCAGTTGGCCTAGGCTGGCTAATTTCCCGGATTGAATCAGAAGATCCTGAGTACGTCGTCGTTCAAGCTCGTTGGATTGTTTGAGTTGAATGGTTTTGATTCGAAGTTCAAGGTGCATCACGATTTCGTGCGCAAGAACGGCCATCGCTTCTTTTTGTTGGAGATTGAGTATTTTGGGCCTTGTATCGATGACGCAAATGGTGCCGATTCGAAATCCGTCGGGCGTGATCAAAGGCTGTCCGCCGTAGTAGCGGATAAACGGATCGCCGGTCACCAGTGGGTTATTGGCAAAACGTTCATCCTGATGCGCATCCTCTATTTCGAAGAACGTATCTTGATGAATCGCAAATTGGCAAAATGAAATGTCTCGAGGTGTTGAGCAGGCTTCAAGTCCAATGCGGGATTTGAACCATTGTCGCGAGTCATCCAGGAGACTGACCAGAGCGATGGGGCATTGGCAAATGGTTGCTGCTAAGCCCGTAAGGCGGTCGAATTGAGATTCTGCTTCTGTATCGAGAACGAGGTACGACTTTAATTTTTCGATTCTTAAAGCATCATTTTCAGGCGTTGGTGCCACTGCCATGATGTAGTCATTTCTTAGTTTAGATCGATAAAGATCACTGTTTTGTTTTAGAGAACTTACTCGGATGTAGAGCTAGGAGCAACTCTCGGAACGCGTTCTGTAGCCTAGTTGGCTTATTGCTTCATACACATTTTCGAGTTGTCATCGCAGTCCAAAACGCTCTGATTATCGAGGTTGAGGTAGCTCCCTCGGCTTAGGAGAGCTTGAGAGTCTGTCAGACTTAGAAATACAAAGGCCCCATCTGTGTCTATGACTTGTCCATTGGGTAGGCTGAGCTGGGTTGGAGCACTGTTTTCGCGAATCCAGGCGACATCTTGTTGGTCTTCACTGGTAATCAGCCAGGCGGCGCCGGCAGAGGTTTCAATGGGGAGTGCCTCGATGGGGCCATCTACTCCAGACTCGGAGCCGGTTTTGTATGGAGCCAGAATTGTTAAGAAGTCGGGGGCAACGCCGGTGCTGACAGAATCTGTGACTGTGTGGTCTCCTTCGCCGCTGATCAAGTTATGAACGTGTGGGACAAAGAGTGGCGTGTAGTCTGGTTCCTCGTGAACGATGGACTCAGCGGTAGATGCAGTAAAGATCTTAAGGGAGCCGTTGTCTCGTTTGATGTGAGGGCCGTGGGTTTCAAGAGTCACTTCACCGTCTAAATCGTAACCGGCATAGGCGTGAATGCGATACCTATATTCGTGGCTCGATGCCTCGATGGGATCAAGTCTATCGGCCATTACAAAGTAGCGTTCGCGAACGAAAGTCACGCCTCGGGTGATTTGAGCTGAGTCATAGTCTTGTCTGGATTCGGCGTAGGAGATTGTATCGCCATCGATTGCATTTTCGATGAATGCATCTCGATCGCCCCAGTCGTTGAGTAGACCTTTTTCAGCGGCCCCTTTTCCATCGATCAAAATGACACTGTGTGAGGGGGGATTGGCGGTGACTGCATTGTTGCGTACATCGGGTTTGTAATAGCCGGTGTCGGTGACCAATAAATCGCCGTATGCGCCCATGACAAAGGAGGTTCCATCCGCGTGGTCGTGTAAGGTTTTACGGGCCGAACCATTCTCCCCCATGAGAACCAGCACCCGGTCATCACTTTGCCAGCCCGACCTAAAGTTGGCGGTCCCGCCATCAATGAGGAACCGGTTTTTCCAGGTAGGTGGCTGAGCATCTGGATTGGGAGCGACATATGCTAGGTGAGAAATGGAGAGGTCATGCCCGCCACGAATTTTATAGGGGTCGTTTGGATTGGAGCTCCAATCCCAGAGGTGATGCTCTGGCGCGCCGAAGTGGACAAAAAGAGCTTGAGCGGCTTGGTTGCGCAAAGGAGAATCTGCCACGGGGGCACGGTGACCTTGGGGCAAGCGAATAGATAGAGACCAGTCGAGCACGTCGTGCATCAGCTCGCTTCGGATGGGGCTTGGATAGGTAAACGGTTCATCGTCGACGCATCCATGACCACTCCATGGGTCAACATTGGAGCGATTGATGCAGTTGCGATTGTAGAGGGTGGTAGGGTCTTGACGATTTTCAACCGCGATAAAGAATGCCACGGTTGGCGCAAACCCGAAACTGAAGTAATGAGGCCCTTCGCTGATGCCGCCATCGGCTTGAATGTATTGGCCATCA
>CAZZDT010000352.1:0-4820 GCA_964652435.1 uncultured Bdellovibrionales bacterium | reverse complement strand
GTCAAATCCTCGCAACACAGACTCACCCTCAGCGGCGCAAGCCAACACCGCCGCAGTCATCGCAACACGGTGGTCCGACGAGACATCAAGCTCAGCGGCAGTTAGAGGCTTCCCTCCCCGAACAATAAATCCATCGGGGCACTCTTCAGCATCTACGCCAAACGCGCGCAGAATTCGAACCGTTTCCACAACTCGGTCGGACTCTTTGACCCGAAGCTCTTCTGCATCCTTTACCAGAGTACGTCCAGGATACACGGCCGCCAAGGCACCAAGCACGACCAGCTCGTCAATCAACCGGGGAATCACGTCACCACCAATGGTCACGTCGGGGCAGTCGGCGCCCCAATTTTCAGTGGACACAGACACATGACCGATGGCCTCACCACCGGTTGTCTCAAGATCCTCAACCTTTAAATCAGCCCCATAAAGCTTAAGCGCATCAATGATTCCAGTGCGACTCGGGTTTAGACCAACATTCTGCAGAGCCAAGGAAGCTTCCGGTACAATCAGTCCAAGGACCATCCAAAATGCTGCCGACGAGATATCGCCAGGCACACGGTACTGACCGCCATCAGGGAAGCCTTTAAACTGACTTCGCGCATCTGCCGCCAGGGTAACATGGTGCCCCTGCTCATCCATGGTTCGGTTCACCTCTACTCCCATTCCCGTAAGCATTTGCTCGGTATGGTCGCGAGAAACAGTGGGTTCATGCACGGTGACTTTTTGTCCGGACAGGAGTCCAGCAAAGAGCAACGCACTTTTCACTTGAGCACTGGCAACGGATTGAGTCCATTCCCCACCCTCAAGCGAGGCTGGAGCGATAGACAAAGGCGGCAACTCTTTGCCGTCCACCATTTTACCTTCGATGGACGCCCCCATGGCTCGCAGAGGTTTCGCGATTCGCCCCATGGGCCGCTTACACAGTGAGTGGTCGCCCGTAAGCTGCGCATTCAACCCTGCTCCGGCGAGAATGCCGGAAACAAGACGGATGGTTGTGCCACTGTTTCCACAATCTATGACTTCGCTGGTTTCTTTTAGGCCATCGAGTCCATTGCCGCGCACCACCCAACCGTCGGGGCGCCGGTCGATAGATACGCCAAGGCTTCGAAAAAGTTCGGCGGTAGAATCGTTGTCGGCGCCAGCCCCTGGTGCATCAATGGTTGTCTCACCTTGAGACAAGGACGCAAACATGATCGAGCGATGGGTAATCGACTTATCAGCCGGAATCTGCACATCGCCCTTTAACGGCTTTCTACCAACAATCTTTAAATCCATATTATCCAAGTACCTCGGCCATTACCCGCAGGAGTTTATCGTTTTGTTCAGCCGTCCCGATGGTGACCCGGGCACTGGTGGTTAAACCATAACCCGCCATGGGACGCACAATGACTCCAAGTCTCAACATGGCATCAAAAACCGGCCCCACCTCGCGCCCAAAATCCACCAAGACAAAGTTCGCTTGGCTTGGGGTTACTTTGCAGCCCATTTTTTCAATTTCTGGAACAATGCGATTCATCTCGCTTCGATTCAGAGTTCGCGCCCGCTCAAGATGCTCTGTATCATCCAGTGCAGCCATCGCACCGACCTGAGCCAAAGAGTTTACGTTAAACGGCTGGCGACCACGGTTAAGATAGTCAATGAGCTCAGGATGCCCTACAGCATAGCCTATACGAAGCCCCGCTAACCCGTAGCATTTTGAGAATGTGCGAGTCACAAGAAGATTCTTGCGTTTATCTAAGTAATCCAGACCGTTGGGGTAATCCTCGGCATCAACGTATTCAAAATAAGCCTCGTCCATAACCACCAATGTGGTTTCTGGGATTGCCTCCAAGAAAGCATCCAGCTCATCTCGAGTGATATACGACCCCGTTGGGTTGTTTGGGTTCGCGATAAATATCAGCTTGGTATTGTCGTCCATGGCCGCCGCAATGGCTGGCAAGTCGTATCGCATTTCTTTGAGTGGTACTTCGCGAATCTCAGCGCCCATTGCCATGGATGCCAACTTATAAACGATGAACGAACTTTGGGCATAAACGATATTGTCCTCCGGGCGCATGAACGTCCGGATAATCATTTCCAAGAGTTCGTTGGTGCCGTTACCAAAGAGAATTTGCTCTTGCTCTACATTGAGGAACGTCGCCAGCTTTTGCTTTAAATAGAAAGCACCGCCGTCGGGATAATCATGCAGCGTGGCCAAAGCATCCTGAATGGCGGCCACTGCTTTGGGAGAAGGCCCAAGCGGGTTTTCATTGGAGGCCAACTTCACGCAGCCAGAAATGCCCAATTCCCGCTCGGTTTCGCTTACGGGCTTACCCGGAACATATGGCTTCAAAGTTAGATAGGCGTCGTTTACAAGCTTCGACATGGACTCATTCTCCTCATGGTGCTTCCACAGGTCGAACAACTCTCTCCTCGAGTGCTCCCCTGGGGTACGAACCGAGCACTTTCATGAAAACGCAGATTTTTTCAAGCTCTGAGATAGCTTCTTGCACCCTTGAATCGGCCTGATGGCCCACAAGATCGATGAAAAACGTGTATTCCCAGGCTCTTTGCCGTGATGGCCGCGACTCGATACGCGATAAATTGATCCCAACCTTCGCAAATGGGGCCAATGCGTCAAAGAGTACACCCGGCTTATCCTTCAAGCTGAACATGATGGAAGTCCGGTCATCCTCGCTTGGCGGCGGTACATCAGGACCAATGACCAAAAAGCGAGTCATATTGCCCTGCAAGTCTTCAACCCGCTCATTTGCCACTCGAAGCCCGTGGATCGAAGCGGCCAAATCACCGGCCACTGCACAGGCAGAGGGGTCCTCTGCGGCAAGCTGAGCCGCGCGAGCGGTACTGCTGACGTCAATCAGAGGCACACCCGGTAAATTTCGTTCCAGCCATCCACGACACTGAGCCAATGCCTGCGGATGCGAATAAACCTTGGTGATAGCGTGAGACTCCCCCGTTACCGTCAGGATATGATGGCTAACCGGCAAGAGTATCTCTGCACAGATCGATAGAGAGCTGCCCATGAATGCATCGAGAGTATGATTCACCACACCCTCCGTTGAGTTTTCGATAGGCACAACCCCGTAACCACAACGCTCTCGTTCAACATCAGCGAAGACATCGGGAATGGTTTGCTTCGGCATCAACTGCGCACTTAGGCCAAAATGCCTTTTGGTTGCCGCGTGGGTGAACGTTCCTTCCGGGCCCAAGAAAGCAACTTTCAACGGGCTCTCGAGAGCCAAGCAGGCACTGATAATTTCTTTGTAGATCAGCTTCAAGCCTGCGGGCGGAAGTGGTCCCGGATTGTTTTCCAATAAGCGGGTAAGCAGTGCTCGCTCACGCTCCGGTACATACATTCGCTGAGAACGCTGAATCTTGATATCGCCAATTTCGCGAGCCAGCTGAGCCCGCTTGTTCAGAAGCTCGATGACGTCGTTGTCGACCCCATCAATAAGCTTTCTTAGATCCGCTAAGGGATCCTCTGGCTTCTTGTCGTCGTCACTCTTTTTTACCATGTTCCACCCACCTTTGCCGCAGAGCGTTAAAACAAGCTCTAACCACGCTATTTGTCAATAGAGGGCCTCAGCTTTTCCAGCTCTTTCGTATCAATGCCATGGATTTCTCTAAGGATTCAACCACTATGGGCTCAAGCATCTTTTCACGGCGTAGCCAAGTTCTTTGGCGACGCGCATACGCCCAGGTGCTTTTCCATATTCTCTCGGCCAACTCCTCCAAAGGGAACTCTCCCTGCAAGTGCTGCCCTACTTCTCGGTAACCCACTGCGCGCATGGCCTGACAATCCATTGTGACTCCACTATCGAGAAGCGTCTTCACCTCTTCAACGAATCCGGCCTCAAGCATCACATCGACGCGCGCGCGAATACGCTCCCGCAGTGGCTCAGCCGGCCACTGGAGCCAATAAGCACGCATGGGTACTTCTTCGTCCTTGAAACCATGCTCACGTTTCAGGTCGCTGGCTTTTCGCCCCGTCATTTCAAAGATCTCCAAGGCTCGGATCTGCTGACGAACGTTATTGCGAGCAATGGATTCTAGGCTTTCCGGATCAACCTCCTGAAGCCGCGCGGCCACCGAGCCCGGGCTCTGGGACTCTGTCTCTTCCCAGGTTTGGCGAAATTCTGGGTCCGCTGAAGGAACATCGATGACGCCCCACCGCAGAACACGAAAATAAAGCCCCGTGCCACCGCAGATAATTGGATAGCGTCCACGGCCGCGAATTTCAGCAATCAATCGTGTAGCATCTTCCCGAAACCTTTGCGTGTCATAGGTTTCTTGCCAATCCGCTACATCAACCAAATGGTGCACCACCTCAGCCTGTTCTTGAGCGGTGGGCTTAGCTGAGCCGACATCAAAACCTCGATAGACTTGAACCGAATCGCAACTGATGATTTCTCCACCAAATTCCTGAGCGAGCTTGAACGCAACTGTGCTTTTGCCCGACCCAGTTGGGCCCACAATAGCTATGGTGGGTAAATCGTGCGGAGACGTCACGGCAGTTCAATACCCATCTCGGCCAATTGTTTTTCGGCCGCCGGGGCCCAGCCGCGGTTCGCGATGGGACTGGCCGGACTCGGGTGCAAGATGCGACCTATAGACACATCCAAAGACGCTAACACTGTGGCCGCTTTTTTCTCAGCATAAGCACCCACACCAATCACGCGTTCCGGCTTATAATATTTAACGAGTTCATAAAGAGCCCAATCGCATGCCGCGTTCACCGGTTTGATCTCGTCAGCAGGCAATTTGTCAGGTGTGCGATTCTTGCCGCTGGCTTCCATGAATACCAATGGGCAATAATTCAC
>CAZZDT010000351.1:0-4837 GCA_964652435.1 uncultured Bdellovibrionales bacterium | reverse complement strand
CAACTGCCGTACCTGTGCCTGCACTGAGGCCAGTTGAAGAAGGAGCTGCTGAACCACTGGATTGAGCTGATTTCAAAGAACCAAGCCCAGTAATGGCTGCCGAAAGAACCGCACCACCTGGAATGAACGGAGCCGCCATGTTGCCGGCGTTCATTACAGTGTTTGCGCTTTTTGAAAGTCCGGTGCTCAGAACGTCGCCGAAGCTGGTTCGTGAGGTCTGGCGTGACCGGCTGTTGTCGATTTGGACCCTAAGGCCTGCGTTGTTGTCAGAACTGATTCGGCTCATAATTAATCTCCTCCGCGTCTCGGGTATCGTTTTGGGGGCGTCCCGAAGACGACCGTTTTGCCTTGTGCTGATACATTATCGGCAGGACCGGTTTTGGGTTGGAAAAAAAGCGATACGTGAAAAAACATACTATCCTGCGGGGTTACTCTCCATTGCAGCCTTCGTTTGGAAGAGATAGTCCATTAAATCCGCCGCGCGCTCCACTGCGGCGATCGCTTTTTTCGATGCCGACTTGTCTTTTGGTGTCGTTGCATCGGCGTCAAACTGCTCTAAGTTACCGAGAATACTCGTTAATTGAGTTGAGACAGCATCTGGTGTCTCGGCTTCGAGAAGTTTTTCGATTCTTGCGAACCCCACCGACTGACTTTCAGGTGTGGGTTCGGCCGCCTGCTTGGGCTTGACCGGTGCAGCACGTGGTCCGCCTTGCATGTCACCGATTTTAAAGGATTTTAAGTCTTCATCGGCCATAAGGCCTCCTTGGGACGTAAAAGTTTCTAAACGAACTTAACGATCGTTTGCACTATTACTATGACGCAAACCCTAGTGGCAGGCAATTGCAGTGCTGGGTCTCAAACGCCTAATTGGTCCCCTGTTTTAGGACCTTTGCCCGCAACCCAAGATGCCGCTGGCATCATCTTGCTGCCAGCGGGCTTTACCTCTTCGATAAGCAGGCTTTGCTGACCGCATGCGACCTGCAGACCATGCTTATTGGCGGCGATCACGGTCCCCGGGGTTCCAGACTCCGGTTGAAGGCTCGCTTTTCCAATCACGACCCGAGTTTCGCCAAACATTGTAAAGGTACCTGGCCACGGGTGATAGGCTCTCAGTTTTCTCTCGATCAGCTCAGCTGGCTGGGTAAAGTCGAGTCGGCCATCTTCTTTGGTGAGCAAAGGAGCGTGGGTAGCCTGGTTATCGTCTTGAGGTTGGGCTTGGCTTTCACCCTTAAGAATGGCTTCGAGTTGATCAACCAGAAGCTTGGCTCCGAGTTCTGCAAGTTTTACCGTAAGGGTTCCACAAGTATCGGTGGACTCAATCGGGGTAGAGCGCATGGCGTGCACAGCCCCTGTGTCCATGCCCTCATCGAGTTGCATGATACTGACACCGGCTTCGGCATCACCGTTGATGATAGCTTGGGTAATGGGTGAAGCGCCTCGGTATTTGGGAAGAAGTGATGCGTGCACGTTCACGCAGCCAAGCGGAGCCATTTCTAGAACCGATGTTGGCAGAATTTTTCCGTATGCAGCAACCACCACAAGATCGGCTTTGAATGCTTGGAGCGTTTCTAGAGATTCAGGTTTGCGCACACTCTTGGGCTGGTACGTTGGAATGCCTCGGGCATCAGCGGAAACTTTTACTGGGCAGGGTGTAAGCTTTCTGCCTCGTCCCGCCCGTTTATCGGGCTGAGTGACCACGCCGACGATCTGACAAAGGTCGGGCCGTTCGGCCAACATAGTAAGTGAAGGTACAGCAAAGGCCGGAGAGCCCATGAAAAGGACACGTTTGGTATTCACGATTGGAAAGCCTGAAGTCTAAGGTTTAGAGATTGGCTGCCGCTTCAACGCCATCGTCGATACCGGCTTTTTTCATTTTGTTCATTTTGCGTTTGACGGAGTCTCTTTTGAGTCTTGAGAGATATTGAACAAATACTTTGCCGTCGAGGTGGTCGATTTCATGTTGCAAGGCAACGGCATAGAGTCCGACAGCTTCGAGTCGAAATTTTTGACCGTTGCGGTCGAGGGCTTCAATTTCAATTTTTTCGGCCCGCTTCACTTTGTCTGTATAGCCGGGGACGGAGAGACAACCTTCGTCCCAAACGATTGAACCTTCACGGGCAACAATTTCAGGGTTAATGAATTCCTGTGCCCCTTTAAATAGAAAGGCGTCGAGTTCAGCTTGCACCTCAGGGTGCTCTGCTGCATCTTTGGAGGGGTCTAAATCGATAACCAACACACGGTGAGGCACAGCTATTTGAGTAGCGGCTAGACCGACACCATTGGCTTCGTACATGGTCTCAAACATGTCATCGATAAGCGTACGAATTTCGTCGTCTACCGTTTCAACTGGTTTGGCGACCTCACTGAGTGCAGGGTCTGGCCAAATTCTGATTTTGCGAACCGCCATCATCAACTCCTTGTCAGGTCCCAATGTCACGACAGAGTCGCTACGTCAACCAGATCTGAACGTCTTCAATATACCATACTGACGGGATTTTGCAGGGCTTGGTAGGTTAGGAGCGGGGCAAATTGCGGGCATAAGCCAGTCTTAGGCCATCATCCTGGAGAACTTCGTAAGCATCATCGAGAACCCGTTCAATTTCATTGAGTTCGCGCTTGTATTGCTTACAAATTGCCTCCGAGAAGTTCGTTGCTGCATATTCTTGGATTTGCTTCTTGTGGGCCAGGGTAATCTCGTATGGCGTAGCTTGCCGCGAAATACCGAGAATGGTGAAGTAATCCTGGTGCCGAGTTTGTTCGACCTTATCTTCAAGGCGACGTCTATCCAGTAGATCCGCCGATGAGGAACCATCGAGATTGTATCCCTCGTTGCCGCGAACCAGTACTTGAACCAAATCGAGTGTCAGCAGACCCGCCATCACCTGATAAATGGCCAGCGGTCCAAGACCTGTGCTGAAGACAATCTCTTCGATATTGCGGGTTCCATCTAGCATACGAACGGCTTGTCGCTCTCGAGCTTCGAGTTTTAATAGCTCGGCATCGAGCTGACCTTCAGTTCGCGGCTTGAGCAACGTGCTCGGTGGGCCAACAACCGTCATCAAGCGAGGCAGTAAATACTTGCGGCGAATGCCTTCAATGATCAGGCTTCGTGGGTCGTCTCGGAGTTTAACTTTCTGGTCTTCGTCGATTTCCTCTTCACGGAATTGATAGGTGGCTTGCTGCCATTCAAAGAGGCTGGTGCATACTTCTTTGATATGTCCTCTTACGGACTCGAAGAGTTCTTCGGGTTTCAACTGACCCTCGGAAACAAGAATCGCACCGATTCGTCGGCTGCCTTGGATGTTGCGCAGTCGCAACGATTGATATTGGGCGCGGGTGATTTTCCCTTCTCGGTAGAGATAATCTTCGATCTTATCAAATTTTTGATTTGAGAATGTTTCAACCGGTGAGCCACGTTCAAAGTAGATGACTTTGTGAACGTCTTGGTGATGCACATCGATACGACCCGTTACTTGTTTACGCCAAATGGTTGTAAACAAGACAGCCATTTCATTAGGCCCTTGAATGGTTCCGTGTCCCGATTCGATGCTGCCCATGGATTGAGCGGGTGGTGTTGTGGCAGCTGGAACTGACAAACTTGGTGCCGCTGCAGTCATCGGTGCACTCGGTGGATTTGGGTGCCCATAAACCGATTGCATGCTTTCACGTACTTCCGGTTCTAGATTTGGGTCAAGAGCATCAAGTTGCCTGCGCTCTTGATTTTCCTGGTAACGCCGCTCTTGCTCCAATTGAAGTCGAACATTTTGCTCTGTTTGGCGACGAATTTCATCTTCAATGCGTTGTCGTTCTTGCTGCTCTTGGAGGCGCCGGGTCGCTTCTTCGTTTTCTTGTCGAAGCAGCTGTTGCTCTTGATCTCGAAGTTGGTCTTCTAGCTTACTGCGTTCCTCAACGCCGCTTCTCCATCTGTTTTGGTCATCTGAGCGACGTCGCAGCTCTTCTTCCAGTTGCTGCTTACTTTGAAGCATTTGCTCTTTGAGTTCTTCGGCCAGTTTGTCGGCACGGGCTTGTGCTTGTTCTTTTTCGGCCTTGAGTCGTTCTTGCTCTTCTGCAATTCGCTTTTCACGCTCGCTGAGTCTTGCTTGATCTTGTTCAAGACGTCGGCGCTCTTCTTCTTCTTTTTTGTAGCGGTCGCTTTCTTCCGTAAGTCTGTTTTGCGTTTCTTTAAGTTGCGCGGCCAGTTCGCGAATTTCTTCTTGTTGTTTATCCACCGTGGCTTCGATGGCCATATGATGGTTAGCCGCTTCGGTTTCTTGCTCGTGATGTTTCTGCTCGAATTCGGCCTTCGCTTGTTCGGCTGCGGCTTTAAGCTCTTCGATGCTCGCGTTCTTTTGAGCGGTCGTGGCTTTTTGCTCTTCGAGTTCAGCTCCCAGTTTCTCTTGAGCTTGCGCGCTTTGTTCGAGCTGACCTTGTAAATCTTCGGTTGCTTTAGCTTGTTGCTCTAGCTGAGCCTTGAGAGCAGCCAATTCGCTTTCGAGTTCTTGAGCACGTTGATTCGCTGCATCGAGAAGGGCAGGGTCTGCTCCCGGAGCCGCCGGTGCTTCTTCTGCCGCTGGCTCTGCCGGTGCTTCTTCTGCTGCTGGTTCTGCCGATGCTTCTTCTGCTGCTGGTTCTGCCGGTGCTTCTTCTGCTGCTGGCTCTGCGGGTGCTTCTTCTGCTGCTGGCTCTGCGGGTGCTTCTTCCGCTGCCGGTTCTGCTGGTGCTTCTTCCGCTGCCGGTTCTGCCGGTGCTTCTTCTGCTGCCGGTTCTGCCGGTGCTTCTTCTGCTGCCGGTTCTGCCGGTGCTTCTTCTGCTGCCGGTTCTGCCGGTGCTTCTTCTG
>CAZZDT010000350.1:0-4850 GCA_964652435.1 uncultured Bdellovibrionales bacterium | reverse complement strand
GTCTATACCGGCGGGTTGCACCCAGGTCGCATCGACGAGGTTTACGAGAAAAGGGCGACCAATCAGGATAGAAGCGTCAGTCAGTGGAGGGCACGTGCTTCCATCGCCATCGCAGACGCCGCAGGCATCTTCGATGAGCCCGCTGTTAGGCACTCCATCGCAGCCGGCGCAGGTTGAGTTATCCCCACCACACACGCCGCACTCATCGTTCTCAAGTCCGCTGTTGGCAACTCCATCACAACCGGCGCAGCTTGAATTATTTCCGTCGCAAACGCCGCAATCGTCATATACGCCACTGGGGCATGGGTCTTCTTCGACGGTATCATCTGGTGTGGTTCCACCTGCTTCACTGGCTGTGTCTGAACCATTGTTTGCATTGTCTTCGGTGTCTGAAGACGTACAGGCAGCGCAGGCAAAGCCTAGAACGAGCGCGAATGCCAAATAAACAGGATATTTCATCGGGAATCTCCAAGTAAGTGGGTGTCAGATTCTTATCTGTACAAGGCTCTAAACCAGATTCTGGACGAGAATGAAACACCGTCGGCCTTGGGGAACGTAAGGAGTTATAATCGCCCTGGAGGCTTGGATACCCCTTGGGGGGCTGGTAGGGTCTCGCCTTGACAATGCTAGGAAATGATTCGGGAAATTGATGAGTTTGAACCCTACACGCACATGGATGTTGTATTTGGGGCCTATCTTGGGACTGGTTACCTATTTGATCACCAGTTTCCTTGGGCTAGCGGATACAGCTGCCGCGACCGCAGGCATCACGTGTTGGGTCGGCCTCTGGTGGGTGTTTGAGCCTATTCCTATTCCGGCAACATCGATGATTCCATTTGCAGCGTTCCCGTTGGCTGGAATTCTTCCCAATAAGGTGATTGCCCAGGCCTATGGGCACTGGCTCATTCTTTTGCTCTTGGGAGGATTTATTTTATCGACGGCGATGGAGAGCAGTGGTGTGCACCGCCGAATAGCCATAGGTATGATTCGCTTGGTGGGGGGATCAAGTCCCAAGCGTCTCATTTTGGCAATGATGTTGGCGACTGGTTTACTCAGTGGGTGGATTTCCAATACGGCCACCACATTGATGATGTTGCCGGTTGCCATGGCGCTTTGCCATGAACTGCCTGGGCCTGTGAGTATCCGATCCCTTTTATTGGGTATAGCGTATTCCGCAAGCATTGGTGGAATCGCTACGCCCATCGGGACGCCGCCCAATGTGGTCCTGATGGGGATTTATCAGGAAGTGACCGGTCTCGAAGTAGGCTTCTTAGACTGGATGCTTCTTGGTGGCCCGATTGCAGCAGCGCTCTTGCTGGTGGCTTGGCTTTATCTAACCCGTGGGGTGGAGTCTGCCGATAACCGTGACGCGCTTGCAAATCTTCCTGTGTTGGGACCCATGAATTCGCACGAGAAAAGAGTCTTGATTGTCTTTGGTTTAACCGCGTGTGCATGGGTGACGCGAGGCCAGCCCTTTGGTGGGTGGAGCGGTCTTCTCGATTTGAAAACTGTTGGAGATGATACAGTTGCGTTAGCTGCGGCGGCATTGCTTTTTATGATCCCTACGGGAATGCAAAAGGGACAAAAGTTATTGGATTGGGAAACCGCTGTGAAGATACCGTGGGGACTTTTGATTTTGTTTGGCGGGGGCATCGCAATTGCTAAGGCATTTGGAGTCTCGGGACTCTCGCAAGTCATTGGCGACTCTCTGAGTGCCGTGACAACTCTGCCGCTTTTACTGATGCTGGGGGTAGTGTGCCTCGCGGTGACCTTTTTGACGGAGATAACCAGCAACACGGCCACCACGACTTTGTTGATGCCCATTCTGGCAGCCACGGCAATTGCGGCCCAGATCGACCCTCTCTTGTTGATGGTTCCCGCGGCATTGAGCGCGAGCTGCGCCTTCATGTTGCCGGTGGCTACGGCTCCTAACGCCATCATTTTCGGAACCGGGAAAATCACAACCCGTGAGATGGCCAGGGTTGGCTTTGGGCTCAATCTCATGGGCGCTCTGATTATTACCCTTGGCTGCCTTTTAAGTTTCTAGAATTACTTATTTTTTGCGGGTTTCTGACTTGTCTCTGAACCCAATTACTTTCATCTTTGTAACGCCAATGCGTTTCTAGGAACATTGAACTCAACTCACAATCTCCTCATAATATCACTGTTAGGCGCGCCTCAAATAAGGAGAGCCCCATGCTATTTCGTCTACTAACCGTTCTGTCCGCTTTTTCGTTTATCATTGGTTGCAGTGCTTCCGAGTCGACTCCTGAAGAGATGACGACTTTGCCTGTTCCTGCCGAGGGTGAAGGCATTCAATTTAGTTTTGAATACACCGTTCCAGCCGCAAGTGAAGTTTGGAAATGTGCCGTATATCCGATGCCATCGGACGATTTCGCCTACATTAACTCGGTGGAGTCCATCTCAAATGCTGGCATGCACCACATGACGCTTGGAACCATGGGGTTCACTGGCCCACAGTTTGAGGATGGGGTGTACGACTGTGAAGAGCTTTTGCTGGAAAGCATGAACGACTTGATTCTTTTCTTTGGTAATCAAGGTGGAGAGAATAATTTCAGTTTGCCTGAAGGCGTCGTGGCCACCATTCCGCCAGGTATCAAAATTATTCATGAACTTCACTACGTCAATACGACAGAAGCACCGGTGGATATTTATTCCTACGTTAACGGTTACTATATTCCGGAAGATGAAATCACCGATGGTATCTGGGGTGGTCAAATCCGAGATGAAACGCTGGACATCAAAGCAGACGGTGAATCTGTTGAATGGACCCGTTGCGTGATGAATGAGCCGGTGGATGTTCTGTTTATGGGCTCACATACCCATAAGTTGGGCGTGGAGTTTACAGTCGCACGCTTCGATGGTGAGACGACCGGTGAAGTGTTCTACAAGAACACAGATTGGCACGACCCAAAAATTGTTCAGTTTGAGGAACCCATCCGTCTTGAGGTTGGCGAGGGTTTTGAGTTTCAATGTAAGTTTCGAAACAACAGCGACACCGATGTTCAATACGGCAGCACGGCTGACGACGAAATGTGTAACTTAACCATCGTACATACGCCCGATAGCCAATCGGCACAGTGCGAAGTGGTTGAAACCAGTGACGGCGTTCTTTGGTCGCGCAACTGAGCCCTTTGAACAATTGAAGTTAGATTGAAATCCCCCAACTTGGACAACTTCCAATTGGGGGATTTTTTTATTGAACACCTGCCAGACTTTCGACGGCCAACGAGTCTCGTTTAGGTCTAGCCTGCAAGCACTCTCCCGGTGGTGCGGCCATCGGTGCAATCTTCCATACTCTCTTCATAGGCATTGTCGGGCACGTTACTTCCCGGGGTGGCGCTACGGACACCTTGCACCGGGTTGGGAACATTCATTATGGTATACTTAATGTATTATACTCGGTACATTGCGTGGTGTGGTGAAGTGCTCAGCGCAAGGTGACTGGAGTGATTTTTATTGGGCATTGGGATCCAGGCAGTTGTAGCCGTAGGCGCCGCATTGGCTGATGCAGTCAACACAGGTTGATTCGCAGCAGTCGCCGCCATCCCAGTTGCACTGGGCGTTGTTTTGAAATTCGTCACAACCGCCATCGTTTTGAAACATTTCAATGCATCCATTCGAGTCGGGCTGGAACGCGGGGTATTGGGTTTCCGGGTCGCACATTGGTGCGCAGGTTCCAAGCTCGGGCAGACAAATTTCTTCATTCGGGCAATCGCCGTCGGTTG
Organism: uncultured Bdellovibrionales bacterium; assembly: GCA_964652435.1. Taxonomy (GTDB): domain Bacteria; phylum Myxococcota; class XYA12-FULL-58-9; order XYA12-FULL-58-9; family JABJBS01; genus JABJBS01. Next base: position 1,101 of record CAZZDT010000350.1, on the reverse strand, counting down.
TACAAGATAGAGCACTTGGTAATGAACCTCCGCAACGGGTGGTGCAGGCGAATTGTTCGATGTCAGAGAAAGGATTACAAATGAATGCCGAGTCACAAGCCCCATATTGAGACCACGGATTCTCTCCGGACGGGCCGCCCGGCCCCCCTGGGCCACCGGGTCCACCTTCAATTGGGTTGAAGCACATGGTGGCACAGGTTCCATTTGCTTGGTCAAACGGACCACTGTCTCCCATATCTATACAGTCCATTCCCGAGGGGCAGGGTTGTTCGCATCCACAAAAGGCACTGCATCGGCAGGTGGGTGCAGTGGCCGGAAGCTCTCCGGTTTGAGTGGTGCAAAGACCCATATCGGGGCCGCCCACTCCCAGGCATATGAGCTCTTCTGGGCAAACCTCTACAACCACCGGGTCATTATTGGGTAGACCACCGTTTTCTTCATCGCCCTCTAGAAGCTGACTGTAAGAGGGAAGGCTCAAGTTCTCCATGGAGAGGTCTTGTGCCTCGTTTTCAAAATTTCGAACGTCGTTAAAAGCGGAATCGAGATCAAAATTCTCAATTTGAATATTCACACCAATAAGGTTTTGGGTGATGGTTCCATGGCTTGCCTGTAGGTTGGGTACACCTCTGAAAATCTCCATGAACCCACTTTGGTCGGACGAATCGAACAGTACCAGGCCTGCACTGGCATTATGGCTGATTTCAAAATGTTTTAGTTCAAGTGAACCACTGAATTGTACCACGCCATACCCAGGCGATTGGTTTGTGTTTTGGGAGGATTCGTTACAACCAAGTTCTTCGGTTTCATCTGGAGCGGTGTGCTCTACAAACACATGGCTGGCCCGGACTTGCATATCTCGGCCAATGATGACCCAACCTATGTTTTTGTTATGAGTGATGGAAACCTGTTCAAGCTGGGTCTCCTCCATAGCGCTTGTGATGAGACCCTGCTTTAAACCTTTCCGAATAACGGAGTTCGAAAGACTCAAGCGGCCTCCCACGAAACTTCCGATTCCTATACCGTGGCTTTCTTCGACCACCGAGTTTTGAATGGTTAGAAGTGGACTGGATACACTTTCGATGGTGAATCCATCTTGTGCTT
>CAZZDT010000349.1:0-4854 GCA_964652435.1 uncultured Bdellovibrionales bacterium | reverse complement strand
GGGGGCTCACCTTGCGGAAGGCTCAGTGGACGGCAATGGCGTGCGGTGTTTTTTTCATCATTGGAAATTTGATGAATCCGGTGAACTCGAACATTGCCCGGTTCAAGACAAGCCTCCGCGGGCCTCGGTGAAGTCGTGGCCTACTGAAGAGAAATACGGGATGATTTGGCTTTGGGCGGGAGAGAGCCCGCGTTATCCGGTGCCGTATATTCCAGAGTTAAAAGATGGTCCCGAGCGCGCAATGCTTGGTAATAATTTTACCAAGGGCTGCCATCCGAATGTGGTGATGGTGAATGCCATCGATGAGCAACACTTTCATTCTGTTCATCCTTTGGCATCTTCATTGGCAAATGGATTGCATTTTGAGATTTCCTCTTACAACGACAATTGCCAAATGTTTGATAACTCGAATCGAGTTCCTCATAACAATTGGTTGAATCGAATTCTGAGTCGATTTTACGAGAACGCTTTGACCTATAGGATGGTTTATTGGAATGGCAGTACGGGTTCGGTAACGGTGGGCCCTGATTTTTGGCATTTTCATATTATCTTTGCATTAAGGCCCAATGCTGATGGTTGTGCGGAGGGCCAAACCATCTTGGTGACCAATAAACGCAGCGGTATCCTGGGTTATATCATCGATAAAATTTCTTTGGTTCTTAGTGATATCGTTGGGTCTTATTTTGCGAAAGGTGATACGCGAGTCTTTCAGACCATGCGATGGAATTTTAAGACTCCTATTAAAGCAGATCGCCCAATCATTCAGTTTATGAAGCACCTGCAAAAGCAAAAGACTCTGACTTGGGGGGATTGGCAGACTTTAGAAGATGGGGAAACCAGTCAAGTTGTGAGTTACGAGGAAGAGACGAGCCGTGCCGCCGAGGGCTAGGAATGGGTAAAGCCAGCGGGAAGCTCAAAGCTCAGATTGTTGGGGCGAAGAAAATGCGTCCTAAAAAACTAGACGATATGTGGGCTGTGTTCAGTCGATATTATGACGATATTGAGCGCGGCCGCTTTGAGGCCGACCTATCCAAGAAGAGTCATGTCATTATGCTTCGCGACAGCGGTGACCAGAGCCTTCAAGGATTTTCCACTCTGGAATTGATCCCGGGCAAAATCTTAGGAAAGCGTTTCCTCGCTATCTATTCGGGTGACACGATTATCAGCGAGGCCTATTGGGGCCAAACCGCATTGCAGCGTGCGTTCACTGGTTACACTCTAAAGTACATGGTGAAAAATCCAACCATCCCGGTCTACTGGTTTTTAATATCGAAGGGTTACAAGACTTATTTACTCCTAAGCCGCAATTACGTTGAGCATTGGCCCAGGTGGGAAGAGCCGACTCCTCCTTTCCAAAGTGCCGTCATTGATACTTTGGCTTACAACAAATTTGGTGAATCCTGGAAGAGAGAGCTCGGCGTTCTTAAGTTTGAGCAGCCTCAAGGAAAGCTCAAAGAAGAGGTGGCACCCATTGATCAGGAATTGTTGCGCCAGTTTCGAGACATTCAGTTTTTTACAGAAGTGAACCCCGGACACCAACAAGGCGATGAACTTTGCTGCCTTGGGCGGGTGAATCCGGCATTCATCGCGAATTTTGCTATGCGAACCTCGCGCAAGTTGCTAGGCAGGCGTCCTAAGTCAACTGTCTGGAAAGAGGGCGAATCAAAATGAGCGCAAAGATTCTCATCGTCGAGGATGATCGCATAGACCGAATGATTGCTATGCAGGCTCTCGGGAAGCATTTTGAAGTTGAAGAAGCGGCCAATGGTTCCGAGGGTTTAGCCAAAGCCACCGAAAACGAATACGATCTCATTCTTCTCGATGTGGAAATGCCCGAGATGAATGGTGGGGAAATGCTTCGCTCCATGCGTGACCAGGGCATTGAAACGCCGGTGATTCTCTTAACCGGTGAAGTTCGAACCAGCGTAATTGGTGAGCTCATGGGCTACGGTATTTCAAACTACATTGTTAAACCGGTGCCTCCACACGAGTTGGTGGCCAAAGCGACCATGATGCTCAAAGAGATTATGAGCGCCAGCGATCGTGCGTCTGAAAGCAGCGAACTCTCGGCTTTGGCGGAACTGGGCCTCCAAGTTCTCCTGGTTGATGACATGGAGCAGGTTGAGGAAAGTCTTCAGGAACATCTGCCTCGGGGTGTAAGTCTTGTGGCCGCTCGTAACCGTGAGGCGGCCATGGAGCAAATCTATCTTGAGCCCTGGGACTTTGTTTTTGTGGATATGGAAATGCCCCGGGTGGATACCGTTCACCTTGCTCTGACCTTAAAGGAAAAGTGTGGTACCGCGCGTGTAGTGGGACTCTTTCTGCGCGATGCAACCCATGCCAGAGAAGATGCTCGTCGTTATGGGTTAGATGGTCACGTCTTTAAGCCTTTTGATGATCGAGAGTTGCGGGTTGTTCTTTCGGACCATCGACGTGAGGGACAACGGTTGGCACTTGCACAGGGTAACTCCTTGGCGTTTGCTCAATTTCCCCAAGAGGTCGAGGAGCACGACGACCATTTGAATCGACTTCTGGTGGTCGCTCAAGAAAAGTGTCGACAGATAGCATCTGCTTGCTACTCGGAAGTTATTCTTTCATTGGATTCCAACCCACCGGTGGAAAGCTTTAAGAAAATGCTTGCGGTGTTGAAAGCTTATTGTGACGGCTTGGGCCTCGGTTTAAGTGCGGATGAGAGCACTCCACCGGAACTGGTCGCTGTCCTCAAAGAGGCCGGTCTTGGTCATGAAGACCAAGAAGAATCTGAATAATAACGGCTTCCGCTTCCGCCATTTCTAACTGCGGTTGTTGCGTCCAAAGAGCTCAACCATTTCATGAAACCGTCGGTGATCTGCTTGATGGAGTTGGTCTTGGGTGAGACGCCAAGCCCAATTGTTCTCCGTGGTCCCAGGTGTATTCATGCGCGCTTCGGTACCAAGAGACAATATATCTTGCATGGGAACGATGGCATTATCGGCTACCGAAGAGAGTGTCATGCGGATCACATCCCAAACGATATCGCGACCGTCACTGCTGCAATATCTTCTGACGCGGTCTCTTGTTTCTTCGGATTGGGTTTGCCACCAACCAAGGGTGGTATCGCAATCATGGGTTCCTGTGTAAGCGACGGAGTTTTTGAGAAGGTTGCAGGGCGTATGCTCGTTGGTTCTAAATTCACTAAACCCAAATTGGAGCACGGCCATCCCAGGGAAACCAAAGTTGTCTCTGAGTTCGTAGACCGCTTCGTCTATATCTCCTAGATCCTCGACAATCATGGGTAGGTCACCAAATTCTGCGAGCAATCTATCGAAGATCTTACGGCCAGGTCCTTGAACCCAGTGTCCTTCCTTTGCTGTTTCACTGGTGGCAGGAATGTCCCAATAAGCAGACAGCCCCCGGAAATGGTCGAATCTAACTTTGTCTGCATGGTCCAACGCTCTTTTGAATCGGGCGATCCAAAACTGATAGTCGTCGGCTTCCATTGCATTCCAATCGTAAATTGGATTGCCCCACTTTTGGCCGTCTTCATTGAATGCGTCTGGAGGAGCACCCGCCACTGATTTTGGCAGTCCCTTAGCATTCAGTTGAAAAAGAGATTGTTGGCGCCAGACGTCCACACTGTCCCCGGCCACGTACATGGCAACGTCACCAATGAGTTCGACGCCCCGAGCTTCGCAGTATTGTCTTAGTTCTCGCATTTGTGTTTCAAAGAAAAACTCTTGAACCATCCATTTTTCGATGGCGTCTTGGCCTTCTTTGAAAAAGCTTTGGATGCGTTTCTCGGTAGGATTGCGGTCTTTGGCGGGCCACTCCCACCAGGGCTTTCCATCGTGTTTGGCCTTTAGGTATCGAAAAGTTCCCGCATCGCGCGCCCACTGTGCATCTGTCCCAAATGCTTTCCAGGCCTTAGACCATGGGTGATATTCTTTTTGTGTGAGAAAACGAGTTGCTGCCGTCTCTAAAAGATTTTGTTTGATGCGGTGTATTTTTTCAAAATCCACTCGGTCTAGGCGGTCTTCTCTAGCTTGCTCGAGTTCTTCGTGTGTGAGTAATCCTTGTTGATGGAGAACTCTCAAATCCACAAGCCATGGATTGCCTGAAAGCGATGACCATGAACTGTAACAAGAGCCGTATTCGTCCGTAGGCCCCAAGGGTAAGAATTGCCAGGAGGTTACGCCTGCTTCAACCATCCAGTCCACAAAGAGCCGCGCCCCATCGCCTAAGTCGCCTATTCCAAAGGGACTCGGCAAAGAACTGATATGCAGTAAAATACCAGCTCGGCGACTGTTACTTTTCACGGGTGCTGGCTCTGATTGTGGTTTGAATATCGCATCGAGTTGTTGATGGTAATAAGCGGAATCATTTGAGGGAAGCTTATAACATTGGGAGCGAAATTTATTGGTTAAGTCTGTTTTTAAATGTTGGTCGGCCAGGCGGGCTGCTTCAAAGGCATGTCGAATATTCTGCAATGGTTCAAGTCCTGAAATTTCGTCGAAGAACCAGCCGCAGCTGGTGTACATGTTTAAGAGCCGACGTTGCATTTCCAAGAGTCCAAAAGCTTTGGTTTGTTTTGGAAGTGTCCACGGTTTGTTTCGGCTGTGGCTAAGTCTATAGGCAGACTTTGTTTTGTGTGATGGGTCGAGGATGACATCGATGTATTCATTACGTGCCAGCCACGGGTCTTTAAACAGAAGATTGGCTTCTTTTTCGAATTGAGAGTTGATTGCATCCCTTAGCCAATCAAGCACGGACCGTAGGGGCCCACGCCAAGATTGATTCCAGTGGGGTTGACCTCCGGTACAACACCCGCAGTCTTCTTTCCAACGCCCCACGCCGTGTGCACAGCTCCAAGCTGAG
>CAZZDT010000348.1:0-4867 GCA_964652435.1 uncultured Bdellovibrionales bacterium | reverse complement strand
CTCCCGCCGCATTGTTCCGGGTATCTTAAACGCAACGCGTCTTCTCGTTGGCGACGAAATGATTGAAGAGTGCCGCCTGCGCTGCAACGAAACGCTCAACCGTCTTCAAGAAACCGCATTGGACCTCGATACAGATGAGTTCTGGAGAAAAGTGTATACAGATCGCGCATCCAAAGCGGTTCGTGCAGAAATTTTCTCCAAGTTGGTGATGCGATTTTCCAAATATAAACGACGTAAGACTTGGTTTTTGCGCGTAATCAATGGTGAGTTGGCACTCACTCAAGAAAGTGCCTCAAGCGACGAAGACTACGAATGGCAATTTCACGAAGGCCATTTCGTAAAACTGCTGGTTGCAGCCTTCGCAACCAGTAAAAACCCTCGTGAGTACAAGCCATCTATCCCAGCTACGATACAAAGAGACTATGGTCCCGAAGGCTTAGCCACATCGAATGAAGTGTTAAGAAAAGTTCATGAGGACTTCGAACGCCAACAAGTTGAAGGCGTCCAAACAGATCCAATGGCACTCTAAATCTTCTAACAAAAACTAAAAAAACAACAACCAAAAACAAAGAAGATCGTTTTCAGATCCCCTTATTTCTGAACAACAATAACAAGTCAGCCTCAACAGCCTGTATTGCCGCGACCTAAGAGCAATTTTAATATCCTATTTTGCAACAGAGCAAAAACTCGCAAGACATTTCACTTATCAAAGCAGCAATGAACACAATACCACCCAGTGTTAAATTGCCAGCTAAGAATCAGCCGAACCATACCCTGAGCCGGGACATTTTTTCCGCAGCGTTATCAGGAACTTAGAGCATGCCGGCGCATCCAGAAGCAATAAGCCTCTTCACAAAGCACTGAAAAACACTGGAACATTCGTCATACAACTTAATCTTATTTTGCGAAAACAGAGAAAAAAGAGACGGCCAACTGAGCGACACAGAAAAAACCAAGCAAAACTATCTCAAAATGAGACAACTCAAAAGCAAGCAATTTCTCCACTGACCCGTTTTACCTGCATTTTTACAACGAAAGAAAAAAAAGAAACACGACAAGATAAATACTTGCCGAAATTATGGCGAACAAATAAGCTCTAACTAAGCGGTTGGCTACTGCAAATAAGATCACTAAATGCCGCTTCGGTCACCCGACCGAGGCGGCGATCAGCCAAATCTACTTCGTCTCCATCACCCAAACACCATTCCAATCGTCACCTAGATTTTCTTTTTCAAGAACCTTACATCTATCAATGTAGGTTTGTGACAGCTGGTCGTTCGCATTTCTTGCCAAAGCTTCTTTAAATGCATCAATCGCTTCTGGCCATTCACGTTTACGATAGTGCTGAATACCATTGTTAAACTGATTCACCACTTCCATTAGGTTTGGGAAAGTTTCCTCGGTGTGATAATCAAGAACTTCGTAAATCCCAACCGGCTCGGTCTTACCTTTGACAATGACCTTATCAATTTCACGAATCCGGTAGGTTCCCTTGAGGCTTCGGAAGGTATTCTCACTGATTAGAATTTTAGCACTGTAAGTTTTACAAGCACTTTCCAACCGGGCAGCCAGGTTCACGCCATCACCAATCATGGTGTAGTCCATCCGTTTCGGGGAACCAATATTACCACTCACAACCATATCGGTATTGAGTCCAACGCCCATTTCAATGGGCATATCTCCCCGCAATCCTCTCACACGGTTCAGATCAGCCAAGCGCTTAAACATGTTGATAGCCGCTCGCAAAGCACGGTCTTCATCGTCCTCATGAGAAACCGGCACACCAAATCCGGCCATAATGGCATCGCCAATAAACTTATCAAGCATGCCGCCTTCATCCTGAATGCACTCCACCATATCCGTGAAATATTCATTCAACATGCTAACAGTACCTGAAGCGCCAAGTTTCTCTGTAATGGTGGTGAAGCTTCTAATATCAGAAAAGAGCACAGTCGCCTTTACGGATTGTCCACCCAGTACATCTTGCCCACCAGAGAGCATCTGTTCCGCAAGCTGTGGGTTCATGTAGCGCGACATCGTCGACTTAATGCGCTTCTCACTGCTGATATCTTCCATCACCAGCATGGTTCCAAGAGACTTATCATCGGAATTCACCAGAGGGTTGATGTTGATATTGATGGAAACATTCTCGTTTGGGCACTTAATCTCAGCATCAACAATCGTCTCAGGCTCTAAGGACTCTTGGACCCTCGCAATCCTTTCGACCATCCAATGGTTTTCGTCGGTAAAGACATCGGTGCATGGTTTGTTCAGAATATCTTCCGCGCGCCGAATTTTAAGGATTTTTGCACCCGCTAGATTGCAAGTAACGATTTTGCCGTCTGTATCAACGGTCAAAACACCATTGCTCATACTTTCCAGCATACTCTCGTTGTAATTTTTCATGCTCTGAACGTCATCAAAGAGCTTCGCATTTTCGAGTGCAATGGAAATCTGCGCCGTAAATGCCTTCAGTCGACTCTCATCCTCGCTGGTGAAAGCACCACCACGCTTGTTCAGCATCTGGGTGACCCCAATGACACGGCCATGTTTATTGACAACCGGTACACACAGAATCGAGCGCGTAAAATAACCGGTTTGCTTATCAAACGATGGGTTAAAGCGAAGGTCGGCATAGGCATAGGGAATATTCACCGTACGTGCCGAGGAAAACACTGTTCCCGCAATGCCCACATGGTTCGGGAAACGGATCTGTTTCACCTCAAGACCTTGTCCCACCTCCGTATACAATTCCCCGGTTCTTTCATCGTTAAGAAAAAGAGTACCTCGGTCCGCATCTAAGAGGCGAGTTGCTTCGCTCATGACCTTCTTAAGAAGATGGGTCAGCTTAATTTCGGAGGTGATATCCGCCACGATATCCAAGAATTGATTTTCCTCTTCGCGCTTCTTTTGCATCCGCTCCATGGCTTGCATGGTTTTCAGCGCTAACGCCGCTTGGTTGGCCATGGTTTCCAGATAACTCTGGTCTTCTTCGGTAAACATTCCACCAGACTTATTGATAGCCTGGGCCACACCAATGATTTCGTTCTTCACCGTCTGAATAGGAACACAAAGAACATTATGGGTTTTGTATCCAGTCTTCTCATCGATAGACGAATCAAACCGTTCATCGTCATATACGTTTTCCACCAGGGTGCTTCGCCCGTTCGTAAAGACCCATCCCGCAATCCCAACGGTGTTTAGAATTCGAATTTCTCGATGAAAGTTGCCCACCAGAACCCTCGAATACAGCTCACCGGTATGCTCATCGTTCAAGAATAGGGTGCCTCGGTCTGCGCCGGTCTCTGAAACAATAATCTCAAGAAAAGTTTCCAAAGACTCCTGAGTGGAACTGCAAGCTGCCATACGCTGAGAAATCTCCAGCAACATCTCGGCACGCTTCAAGCGCTCTTCCGCTAAAGAGAGTTGAGCACGCAGACCGCCTTTAGGGCGAGCCTTGGCCTTGTTGCCTTTCGGGGCAGGAGTATTTTCAGGATCCTTCACTGGATACCTCCAATTGGTTGCGTAATTCTCGGATTGAATCTTCCAGGAGCTTCACCTCACGCCGGTGAATCTGCCGCTCTTCATTAATGGAGTTGGCATAATCTACACGCCAGAACTCCAGCTCCACACGTAGGGATTGAATCGTTTCTTGTAGCTCTTGCTCGCTGCGCTGATTCTCGGAGGATACCCGCTGCGCTGCTATATCTCGATTGGCAACGGTCTTTTCAATGTTATCTCGAAGCTCAACCACCGTCTCTATCAACATTCGTTGATTTTTTTGAGCAACTGTTTGCTCCTGCTCAACGGCTAAATCCATATGAGTTTTTAGGGTTTCCAGCTCATTGCGGAGACCTTCAATGGTCATCTGGAGCTGGCGCACCTCAGCTTGAGATGTAGAGCGTTGCTCCAAGAGTGCCTGGGCTCTATCGGCCGAACTCTTTTCAAGTTCTTCACGAAGTTTTTGAATGGTTTTCTGAAGCAAAGAAACTTCGCTGGCTGCATGGTTTCGCTCGAGCTGCAAGCTTTCCTGTGCTTCATAAGCCGCTTGTTCAAGCTGGTCTCGCAGGACGGAAATCGTATTGCCCAGCAAGTGGTTTTCGCGACCCGCCTCATGCTTGACTGCATCGATGCGCGTGGCAGCATCCTGCCGGACATCCTCTAGCTCGCCTCGGATGCCTTGAACCGTATTTTGTAATTGAGCATTTTCCGACTGGTAAGTTTTAACTGCGCGGTCAACCAGCTGATCCCGGCCAACATACACTTCTTCCATTTGACGGCGCATTGCACTGATGATGGTGCGCAATTCACGAATCTGTAATTCAGCATCTTCACGAACCGGATCGCGTCCGTTTTTCATAAAAAAATACCCCTGGTTAACCTAAATACACTCTATCGAGAGCAGCACTTAGGAGCCAGAGGCATTCAGATTAAGGTTCATCAAAGACGAGGATTAAAATCACCCTCAGCTAAAATGTAGTCAGATGTGTGTCGAACCTGACCATTTTCCAAGCCAATGGGAGCGGCATCTGCGGTCCCAACCAAGCTTCCAACGTCCACTGCTGGAATCTCAACGGCGGTGGCCACATCCGCAAGCAGAGCGGGAATTAAATGGGGAAGCATACTGGAAATCAAAGCACCCAACTCTGAAGCCAAAGGTGAATTATCAACGCGAGATACCTCTACAAACGCTTCCGGCTGTGAATCAAAATCAACAACCAGTTTGCTGCCATCGGCGGCCAAGGACAACGTAGCATCCACCCGGGTTGAAACAATCGCTTCAATATCCATGGGAATATAGGGAACATCCTCGCCCTCAGCGCCGCTCATACCAGCCATCAAAGCGCCAGCATCCACCCGCGCGCTA
>CAZZDT010000347.1:0-4878 GCA_964652435.1 uncultured Bdellovibrionales bacterium | reverse complement strand
AAAGAACAAGCATCTACTTCTTCGCTTACCTCTTCAGAATCCGCTGGGTCTTCACCCTCTTCGGTTCCCAGGTCCTCTTCTTCCAATGCGCTCATATAAACCGCATCGTCCAGAGTCATATCTGTTTCGATTGTTTCCACCCCACATGCCGCCAATCCGAACAACGCGATAGGTGCTACTAATTTCATAACCCGTCTGTACATCTACTCACCCTTATCTGTTCTGAGGTCACCGGAATTGGTGCCTGCCTCAGTTCAAACCAGCGGTCTCTGAAAAAGTTTCGCTTCGAATAGGCGAAACCTCACAAAAAGTGAACTTACTGTAGCAAATCACCCTCTGCACAGGCGGCATATTCCAATAAAAGCTCCATGGGCAATTCATCCGCCACGGATTCGTGGGTGGCCTCTAAGACCAATTTAGGTGCAATTCCAGCATTATAGGCCTCTACCCACCGAGCAAAACACAAGCACCAACGATCTCCGGCCTTGAGCCCTGGAAAACGGTACTCGGGCCTTGGAGTGGATAAATCATTGCCTCGAGATTTTGAAAAAGCGAGAAATTCGGCGGTCATTTCTACACAAACCGTATGCTTACCTACATCTTCCTCACATGTGCGACAGCTGCCATCGCGAAAGAATCCAGTCATCGGTTCGCACGAACATGTCTCGATGGGCTTACCTAAAACATTTCGTTCCATCACCCCACTCCTTTCACGGCCACGCGACCGCTCACCTTAAATACATTTAAAATAATATACTAAATATTCCCAAATTCACTTTATCTAAAGGAATAGCTTACACGACTCATGGTCTGTTACGTCAGCCCACACACCCGGTGCCCGAAGCAAAAAGTCATCAACCTTGTTTAGGTCTTCCGTCGGGATCTGAATCCCCATTAAGACTCGGCCCATATCTCCACCCTGATTTCGGTAATGGGTTAAACTGATATTCCAAGCTGGCTTGGTTGCCGAGAGAAAATCTCTAAATGCGCCTGGCCGTTCTCGGAAAGTCACATCGAAGATTCTCTCGTTGAGATCCGACTTAATACGGCCACCGACCATGTGACGAACATGGGTCTTTGCAATCTCGTCATCGGTGATGTCGACAGCCGAGAGACTGCCTTCGCGAATTTTCTTCAGAAGCGCCATCCGCTCGTCCCTACCCGATACCCGAATGCCTACAAAAAGTGTGGCCCGCTCTCGCGTCTCAAAACGATAATTGAATTCGGTGATGGGTCGATGTTCGAGGATATCGATAAACTTTCGAAAACTACCAGGTTGCTCTGGCACGGTCACTGCAAAGAGTGCTTCACGCTGTGAACCAACCTCGGCGCGTTCCGCCACAAAGCGCAGACGGTCAAAGTTCATATTGGCGCCACTGGTAATGGCAACAACGCGTTTGTCCTTCCAGCCCTTACGTTTAAGCCACTTCTTGGCACCAGCAAGAGCCAGCGCACCAGCCGGTTCCAAAACCGTTCGCGTTTCTTCAAACATATCTTTGATAGCCGCACAGGTTTCATCTGTGTCTACCAAGCATACATCGTCCACATACTCTTTCGCCAAAGCGAAGGTATTGTCGCCAATACGCTTTACACTGGCCCCGTCCGCAAAGAGACCAACATGTTCAAGGTCTACCGGCTCACCGGCCAAGAGCGCTTGCTGCAATGTTGGTGCATCCGCGGGCTCTACACCGATCACCATGGTCTCTGGCAAAAGTGTTTTCACATAAGATGAAATCCCAGCAATCAGTCCACCACCACCGACACAAACAAATACCGCATCGACATTGCCATCCAGTTGACGGAGCAGCTCAATGCCCACCGTGCCTTGTCCAGCGATGACATCCATATCGTCGAAGGGGTGAACAAATGCCAAAGAGTGCTCTTCAGCAAAGGCGAGGGCCGCGGCTTTAGCTGCATCAAAATTCTGCCCCTCTAAGCGGGCAGTACCACCCAACTCTCGCACAGCCTCAACCTTAATCGAAGGCGTTGACTCCGGCATAAAGATAGTAGCTTCACATCCGAAATGAGCAGCTGCCATCGCCACACCCTGCGCGTGGTTTCCAGCCGATGCTGCGACTACACCTCCAGCGCGGGACTCCGGAGAAAGCTGAGCAATTTTATTGAATGCGCCTCGTAGTTTGAATGAAAAAACCGGCTGCATGTCTTCGCGTTTTAGGAACAAATCATTGCCGATGGCCTTGGATAATCGCGGCGCTTTTTCCACTGGAGTCTGTTTCGCCACAGCATAAACTTGCGCACGTAATATCCGTTTCAATAAATCCATTATCTACCTACCATCCTGATTCGTTTACTCGGATAGAACACTTCCACATCATAGCCAAGGCTCCGAGACCACAAACCCGCAACTATCATGTCTCAGCTTAAGAACGAAGGGTCTGAGCGAATGCCGAAGCACTGGCCGAAAGTGGCCGCCCACGCTTACTGATAACAGCCAACTCTCGGTTGATATTGAGACCAAGGACTTCCACCGGGCGAATATGGCTTTCGGACTGGCCTAAACTCAACATACTCACGAAGCCTAAGCTTCGCGTCGAACTAACCATTTGTAAAATAGCCGGGATAGAACGTAACTCCATCAACACATTCATCTGCACACCCGCCTGACGTAAGGCAGAGTCAATCAATTGCCGAATAGCACTTCCTGCCTCGAAGCCAATCAAGCCTACTCCTTGCAACGACGAAAGCGTTAGGTTCTCTTGTTCAAAAATCGGATGTCCTTCGGCTGCCACCGGAACAATTCGGTCCCTAACCAGTGGAACAACATCCAATTCGTTGCTCCACTGAGGCTGAAGGGGCAGCGTCACAATACCAAGCTCCAAGTTCTCATTGACCACATCGAATTCCACATCGCGGCTACCAGCTTCCTTCACCTGAAATCGCACACTGGAATTGGCCCGCTGAAAATCCGCGATGGCTTCGGGAAGAAGAAAAGATACGGCGGTGGCCCCGCCCCCAATACGTACTGTACCCATTTCCAGGTTTCGGTGAGCCTTCAGTGTCTCCTCAAGCCGCTCCCAACGGTCAATCATCACTCGGCCCTCGGCTTCAACCAAGCGGCCCATTTCCGTCAGCGAAACACCTTGGCGGCTTCGCACGAGAAGCATCTCTCCAAAATGCTCCTCTAAAAGCTGGATTCGACGGGATAATGCCGGCTGAGTCAGGCCCAACTCATTGGCCGCTGAGGTGATTGCCCCGTGTTCAACCACCGCTATCAAAGAACGCACAAGCGATAAGTCCATGAAAGATATAGTCCTTTTCAATCCATAACTATTTTCTATGGATTATATACAAACTATCGATTTTACGCATAGTGTAAAATTTAGTAGTAAGCAGATAAAATTAATCAAGGCTCAGGAGGCTCACTCATGCTTGAGGAATACAAGACCTGCGGCGACTCAAACGTCACCGTAGAGATTCCCACATCATCATCAGCGGCCGAACATACTGCTGCTCCAATTGAGTTCTTGAAAACCACACCTGCGGGAGTTGAGATCTCATGAGTTTATATACGGACTACCTAGAACAAATCGAAACACGTAAAGGTCAGGGCTTACATCCCAAGCCAATCGAAGAGGCCGATCTCGTCCAAGAGTTGATCGCTCAAATCAAAGACCTCGAGCACGAGCACCGGGCTGATTCTCTTAATTTCTTCATCTACAACACGCTCCCAGGCACAACCAGTGCGGCTGGCGCGAAGGCTCAGTTCCTCAAGGAAATCGTCCTGGGAACATCAACGGTTGAAGAAATCACCCCAACGTTTGCTTTAGAACTTCTGGCTCACATGAAAGGCGGGCCTTCAGTAGAGGTGCTCCTAGACCTAGCTTTGGGCGACAACGAAGCGCTCGCAACGCAAGCATCAGACGTTTTGAAAACCCAGGTCTTCCTCTACGAAGCAGATACCGACCGTCTTGAAGAAGCCCACAAAGCCGGCAATGCAATCGCCACTGGCATTCTAGAAAGCTACGCAAAGGCCGAATTCTTCACCGAGCTTCCACCCGTAGACGAGACCATTCAGGTTGTTACTTACGTAACCGCCGTCGGTGATGTATCCACAGACTTGCTCTCTCCCGGCAGCGATGCCCACTCTCGTTCTGACCGAGAACTTCACGGCCAGTGCCTCTTTGAGCACAACAAAGAAGCCCAAGCAGTGCTTGCAGGACTTAAAGAGAAGCATCCCGACAAGCGCGTGATGTTGGTAGCGGAAAAAGGCACCATGGGCGTCGGTTCATCTCGTATGTCTGGTGTAAACAACGTTGCTCTTTGGACCGGTATCAAAGCCAGCCCATACGTTCCCTTTATCAACATTGCCCCGATTGTAGGCGGTACCAATGGTATCTCCCCTATCTTCCTAACAACTGTTGGCGTGACTGGCGGTATTGGTATCGACCTCAAGAACTGGGTCAAAAAGCTAGACGATAACGGTGAAGCCATCATAGACGAAGATGGTGAAGCCGTTTTGGAACAAGTGTTCTCAATTGACACCGGTACTGTTCTGACCATCAACACCAAAACCAAGAAGCTTTACAACGAAGATGGTACCCAAGAGCTATGTGATATCGCCTCAGCTTTGACACCTCAAAAGCTCGAGTTTATCCGCGCTCAAGGTTCTTACTCAGTTGTCTTTGGTAAGAAACTACAAACCACGGCGGCGGCTATCCTTGGCATTGAAATGCCAACCGTCTACGCGGCATCGAAAGAGATTTCGCACGAAGGTCAGGGCCTCACTGCAGTTGAGAAAATCTTCAACAAGAATGCTGTAGGCGTCACCCCAGGCAAAGTGCTCCATGCAGGCTCAGATGTTCGGGTGAAGGTCAACATTGTAGGATCTCAAGACACCACCGGTTTGATGACATCCCA